>CAZSIZ010000113.1:0-17825 GCA_964606645.1 uncultured bacterium | reverse complement strand
ATCCAATAGGGTTTTCATGTCGGCAAGCGACACAAAAACCCTTATCTATTTGTGAATCTTGACTTTTGTTGTTCATTCCATTATACTTAAGTTCTGATATAATTCGATCTCCCAGTTGATGCCTGTCTGCATCTGCAAACGAATTCGATCCGAATCCAATTCGGCAATCGTTTGTGGTTGAATGCAAGGGTTTGAGGAACATTCACAATGGTAAAAACAAAGAAGAATCCGACCTACGATGAAAGTAATATTGTCGTACTCGAAGGGCTGGATGCGGTTCGAAAACGTCCGGCGATGTATATCGGAAGCACCGGCTCACCCGGACTCCATCACCTCGTCTACGAAGTCGTCGATAACTCCATCGACGAAGCGTCGGGCGGGTTCGGCAGCCGGATCGAAATCATCATCCATTCGGACAACAGCATCACGGTCACCGACGAAGGGCGCGGCATTCCCGTCGGACAGCACCACGTTCATAAAGATAAATCCGCCCTCGAAGTGGTGCTGACGGTCCTCCACGCGGGGGGAAAATTCGATAATAAATCCTACAAAACATCCGGCGGGCTTCACGGAGTTGGGGTCTCCGTCGTGAATGCGCTTTCGGAATTATTGGAAGTCGAGGTCAAACGGGAGGGGAAAGTACACTATCAGCGTTTCAAGAACGGATTCCCGGAATCACCGATTGAAATTATCCGCGACACGAAAAACACCGGCACGAAAATATTATTCAAACCCGACCCGAAGATTTTCGAAACGACGGTCTTTTCCTACGATATTCTGGCGGGCCGTCTGCGGGAACTGGCCTTTCTCAACAAGGGGATCACAATCGTTCTAACCGACGAGCGTGAAGACGAACGGCAAACCCAGTTCCATTTCGAAGGCGGGATCCTCGAATTCGTCAAGTATCTCAATAAAAATAAAGTCGCCTATCACGAACCTATCTATTTCTACAAAGAACGAACCACTGGCGTCGGCGAGATGATTTCCGCTGAAATCGCCATGCAGTATAACGACGGCTATCAGGAAAACATCTTTTCCTTCGCCAACAACATCAACACACGCGAGGGAGGCACTCATCTGGCTGGATACCGGACGGCGTTGACGCGCACGACCAACGACTACATCAAGAAAAACGATCTGTTGAAAAAAAGTGATATTACCATTTCCGGCGAAGACCTGCGCGAAGGATTGACGGCGGTGATCTCCATCAAGATTTCCAACCCCCAGTTCGAGGGACAGACGAAGACCAAACTGGGGAACAGTGAAGTCAAAGGCTTGGTCGAATCCATCGTCAACGACGGCTTATCCGAGTATTTCGAAGAAAATCCCGCGATCGCCAAGAGGATCGCGAACAAGGTCATCAGCGCCGCCCAGGCGCGGGAAGCCGCCCGCAAGGCCCGCAATCTGGCCCGACGTAAAAACGCCCTGGAAGGCGGGGGGCTGCCGGGTAAACTGGCGGATTGTTCCGAACGCGAGCCGGAACTTTGCGAACTCTTCCTGGTGGAGGGTGACTCCGCCGGCGGTTCCGCCAAGCAGGGACGCGACCGCCGTTTTCAGGCCATTCTCCCCCTCAAAGGAAAGATCATCAACGTCGAAAAAGCCCGGCTGGACAAGGTGCTCTCCAACGAAGAAATTCAGACCATCATCACCGCCATCGGCACCAGCGTCGGCGAGGCGGACTTCGATCTCTCCAAGAGCCGTTACCACAAACTGATTATCATGACCGATGCGGACGTCGACGGCGCGCATATCCGCACGCTGCTGCTGACGTTCTTCTTCCGACAGATGCCCGAACTCTTCCAAGCGGGATACATCTACATCGCTCAGCCACCGCTCTACCGCGCCAAACGGGGAAAAAAGGAACAATACATCGATACGGAGCGGGAACTCGATCGTTATCTCATGACGTTGGGTACTGATAACATCCAATGTTTCCCGGTTTACAACGGGAATGACGACAAGCCGCTGACCGTCAATCAACTCAACGATCTTCTCAACAACATTCTGCTTCTGGGCGATTTCGATCGGAAACTGATTCGCCGCCGCCTTTCCCTCCACGAACTTCTGAACGTACGTCAGGAGAGCGGGCGCGGGTTACCGATGTATAAAATCGCCAGCGACGCCGGAGTCGAGTACGCCTTCAACGAAAAGGAATACACCCAAATCGTCGAAGATATCAAAGCCGCGAACGAAGAGACGAATGGAGAGGAATCCGTAGAGGAATCTGAAGACGTTTCGGAAACGCACCAAATTCAATTCAACGTCACGGAATTCTTCGAATCGAACGACATCGAACCGATCTTGAAAAAAATGGAAAAGAGCGGAATCGACGTATTTGCGTTTTGGCCGGAACGGGAAGAATCCAACGGATTGGGGAATGGTTCCAACGGCAACGGTGACCGTGAGGAAGAGCGTACTCCACTGTTCCGGTTTGAAGAAAAAGGTCAGGATCATCAAATCCACTCCTTGCCGGATGTGTTGGAATTCGTCAAGAAATCCGGACGGCGCGGGGTGGACATTCAGCGTTACAAGGGACTGGGCGAAATGAATCCCACCCAACTGTGGGAAACCACCATGAATCCCGAAACGAGGACGATCCTCCAAGTCAGCCTGGACGATGCGGTCGAAGCGGAGAATATCTTCACCGTCCTGATGGGTGACGCGGTCGAACCTCGGAGAAACTTCATTCAGCGTCACGCCCCGGAAGTTCGATTCCTGGATATTTAGAGCGGTTTTCAAAAGTATGTTCGTATTGAAAACGCTGGAATTCTAAAAAACCTTAGTTTTTTGGTTTTTTAGAAACGCTTATCAAAACGTATTTTTGAAAAATAGTCTAAGCACAATCCCGGCCCTGACCATTCGTTGGGGCGTGTTTTTTACGTGTGTATGCCAACGATCCATTTTCAGGATCGAATGGAGTGTTCGATGGGGCGGACCGGCCTGACGAAAATCTTCATTGTTCTGCTTGTCTCTTTTTTTATTTCACCCTCTTTTGCCCGTGAAACCAACGTACAAACCATCCAGCGTCAATTCAAGGAACGGCAGATTCTATGCCTGGAAGAGATCGCCGGTTTGGTCTCCTGTGGTACGATGGAGCGGGGAACGGCACTGCTCTATCTTGAGAAAGAGAACGATCGCGCCAACCAACTGCTGTTATCGTTTCAGGGAGATAAATCCACTCTGCTTCAGACTCTGCTCGTTCTTCGTACCCTGAGCGCCTTCCGGGATCGATCCGAACGGCTTCCCGATCGGACTCAGTCTCATTTAGAAAAAGAGGTTGCGGCTTTCATCCTGAAACGCAGACCGAAATTTCCCGCTCCTATGAAAGAAAAAACCGTATCCGAAAGCCGGCAGATTCTCGAAACCGGGATGCTGCTGCTCTGGGCGGGGCATGTCAAAGAAGCCACGCCGGATTATCGATGGCCGGATAAGAAATCCAATGCCGAGATGCTGGACCGTCATCGCAACGACGCGAACGAATGGCTCGATCTCCACGCGAAATACGGTTTTCAGGAACGCTCCTCTCCCTATTACCGATACAATCTCGCAGTGCTATTAACGGTACGCGACTTTTGCCTTGATGACGCCTTGCGGGATAAATGCGATGCCGTTGTGGACTTGATGCTGACCGACATCGTTCAGGAATCCATCGGCGGTCATTGGGGAGGGGCGCAATGCAGCACGTTGGAATCCATCGTCCCTCTCGCCGGAGACCGGCTCCACATCCTCTTTTTCGGGCAGCCCGAGAAGCCGTCTCCGAGCCGTCCGTTCGATCCTCTCGCCATTCAATTCACACTGCATTTAAGCCACACGGATTATCGCCCGCCGCCAGTCCTCATCCGGCTCGGTACGGAATACGAAGACCGGGGTATCTATATAATCAAGCACCGATTCCCGTCCAATTGGAGAAAACCCGATCCCGAAACCGTCCAGAGCAAATATGCGTATGTAACCCCGTCCTTCATTCTGGGCGCATTTCAATTGCGGGACGAACCGGTTCCCTTCCAAGCGCGGCCTTGGGATTTTCTCGTGCTTGACGAAAACGGAGCCAGACATCATTTCTTCACCTTTGCAGGAAATCAGTTGTTCAGTGGTGGGCATCCTCCATTTCAGCAGGACTATTACCTATGGAACGCCACCACGTTTCAATCTAAAAACATTCTTTACTGTCGTTTTCACCGAAGCGATCGAAAACGAAAAAGTACGAATGCTTCAATCCAAATCGTCGACCGCCGTTATGAACAATTACCGATGCGGTTGTGGGTTCCAGACGCTTTTACGCCGGTCGTTCAGGAAAATGGGTGGTGGTTTTCCCAGATGGGTGATACGTATCTTGCTTTTCGACCCACGCAGGGGCGCAGTTATTGGTGGCGCAATGCGGAATTCGGACAATCCACTGCTGGCGGTGCTGCGATTCTAACGTTCCAGGATCTATCCACCGCTTTCCTTCTCGAAATCGAAAAAGCGAATCATTTCTCCTCGTTCGAGCAGTTTAAGAAACAAGTGGCCGATTCGCCTCTCGAAATCGATAACGATGCTGTGACATTCGTTTCAAGGCGGGGCGATGTTTTTCTCTTCCCGTTTGACGGCGGAAAATTTTTGGTCAACGGTTACGAAATCGATCCAAAGACCGATCCCAAATACGATCTCTATTCCAGCCCGTACGCGCAATCGAAAATCGGAAGCAGCCGCTTCCAAGCCAATTGGCAACTTTTTTCGCTCACGCTCGATCTGCAGAATCCGCTTCATCCAAGGCGGATCATTATTCCGAGCCGATAGATAGACTGTTTTTCAAAAATACGTTTGTAATGGCGTTTGAAAAATCCCGAAAAACACGGGATTTTTCAAGTCGTAACACATTCAATCCGACGATACTTTTGAAAACCGCTCTACGTATTCACGTTTCAGATAAAATGGGGTTATACTCTTTGAAATCTCAATGATATTCTGTTGATAGGTAAGGAACTATGAATCCATTGAACGACTTGACATCGTTTATCCGCGTTGGAGCCGCTCAGATCAACACGACCGTCGGCGATCTCGAGGGAAACACACAAAAAATCCTAAACGAAATCCAGCAGGCGAGGGAGCGCAATATTCAAATTCTCTCTTTCCCCGAATTGACGATATGCGGATATCCTCCCAGGGATCTTCTCCTTAAACCGCAGTTCATCTCCGACCAGCGCCGATGTTTGGAACGTATCATTCCCGCCACGGAGGGAATGTTTGTGGTCGTTGGTCTGGTGATCCGTGAAGGGGACAGTTACAACGCGGCTGCCGTGATCCACGACGGGAAACTGCTGGGTATTGCCCGCAAAGTCGGCTTGCCCAACTACCGTGTTTTCGACGAGAAGCGTTATTTCAATCGCGGAGAATTTCTGACCGTTTTCCGAACGGGCCTGGGAAACATCGGTGTTTTGATCTGCGAAGACCTTTGGCATCCCGAAACCGTGGCCAACATGGCGGCGGCGGGAGTGGATCTGGTCGTCTGCGTTTCAGCGTCGCCCTTCAGCGTTTACAGGTATCTGGAACGAAAAACGATGCTCGAATGCCGCTGCCTGGATCATTCGATCGGGATGGTGTTCTGCAATCAGATCGGCGGACAGGATGAACTAATCTTCGACGGGCGCAGCATGGTGGTATCTCCCCAGGGGCAAGTGATCGCGCAAGGAGCCGCTTTCGAGGAGGATTTGATCGACGGCGATATTCACATTGGCGAGATCCACCGCGAGCGGATGGCGGTTCCGATTCAACGCGATGTGATCCCCGGAGGCGCGCCGGGATACGAACCGGTCAAAGTGATCGAATCCCAGGGAAAAACACTGTTGGTCAAACAGGAAAAGCAGGAGATCGATCTGAGCCGGAATCCCTTCCGTCCCCAAAACGTGCAACTCGCCTACGATCCCATCGAGGATGCGTACCGGGCGCTGGTGCTGGGCCTTCACGATTACATCACGAAGAATGGATTCAAGGAGGTGGTGATCGGGTTGAGCGGAGGAATCGATTCGGCTTTGACCGCCACGATCGCCACCGATGCACTGGGAAGCGATTCGGTCGTGGGCGTATCGATGCCCAGCCGCTATTCGTCCGATCACAGCAAAACGGACGCGGAAACGCTGGCGGTTAATCTGGGGATTCGCTACAAACAATTCGCGATCGAGGATGTCTTTACTCAATACCTGGACCTTTTCCAGGAGGAATTCAAAGGTCTCGATTCAGGAATCGCCGAAGAAAACCTACAGGCGCGGATTCGCGGCAACCTTCTGATGGCGCTGTCAAATAAATTCGGCTATCTGGTTCTCGCCACGGGAAACAAATCGGAATTATCGGTCGGATACGCGACGTTGTACGGCGATATGTGCGGCGGGCTGGCCGTGATCGGCGACGTGCCCAAAACCTGGGTTTACGAAATGTGTCTCTACCGAAACCGAACGGCGGGAAAACCGTTGATCCCGGAAAACACGATCCAGAAACCTCCGTCGGCGGAATTACGTTCCGGGCAGCTCGATACCGACAGCCTTCCGGACTACGATATACTGGACGGCATTCTCTACGCCTATATCGAGCAGGACTCCAGCATCGCGGAGATCGTCGAACTTGGCTACGACGAAGACCTGGTCCGGCGCACCGTCAACCTGGTGGACCGGGCGGAATGCAAACGCCGCCAGGCCGCGATCGTGCTGCGTGTAACATCAAAAGCCTTCGGCAGTGATCGCCGCTTGCCGGTAACGAATAAATACAAATCCTAGAATCCCCTCCTCACTGGAGAGGGTGAGGGAAAAATCCCTAAAACTACATTTGACCCTGCATCAAATCGAATGTCATGGAGCACAAACAAGTGAGAACGGTTTTGAAACTAATACAACTATCATTCATCACGATTGCATGTCCGTTATCCGTTTACGCCCAAGCACAGGGCGAAAGTTTTTTCGACAAATATCTCCCCATCGCGGAGTTGTTCGATTCGCCGGTATTTTTCTGGAGCGTGATCGGAAGCGCGTTAGGACTTTTCGCCGCCACTATATTTTTTCTGCGCTATGTCAAATGGCTGGAACGGCGTGTCGAGGCTTGGGGCGGGAAGAAAACACCGAAGAAACTCGTCGAACTGCTGGAGAGTCCAATCGCTAAAGAAAAGCGTTACGCTTTCATGTACCTGCGAAGTCACGGCGGCGAAGATGAAATCAAACTTATCGCCGAACGTTTGCAAATCCAACGAAAGAACAGTAAGGTCAATCCCGATTTCATCCATATCCTGGAAGACTTAAGGGCGGAGAAAGCCGTTCAAGCCTTGCAGCAGATCGCCGATAGCAAAAGCCGCCTCGCCTCCCTCGCCAAACAAGCAGTCGAACGAATCAAGGAACACCTCGAAGAAGAGAAACTCGCCAAAGAAGAAGAGTAATCCGCATCTTCCGCAACCCTTATTTCATTCTGCGTTTGCTTTCTTGGCTTCCGGTTTTTCCAGCGGCAGCACAGTGAAAGTCTCCGGATCGAAAAGGAGTTTGATCTCCAGGCTCTCTTCTTTCTCTTGAAGCCATTCATCGAATTTCTTCGATTTATAATTCTGGATCATTTCGGCTTTGATTTGATCGTGGGCTTCATCGAGTGATTGTTCGTGGTCGGTGGCCCAGAGGATGTGATAGCCGTAATCGGTTTCGATCACGCCGCTGATTTTGCCTTCACCCAGCGCGAAGGCCGCTTTCTTGATCGGTTCGATCAGCCGGGGATCATCTCGGGCGAAAAAGCCCAGATCGCCGCCATTCGGAGCGGTGGCTTGATTCTCCGAATTTTGTTTAGCGAGGGCGCTGAAGGTTTTGGCCGGTTCGTTACCGATCATTTTCAGAAGTTGTTCGATGCGTTGTCTGGCCTGCTTCCGTTTCTCTTTTCCGTCTTCTATTTTGGCGGTGGTGAAGATGTGGCTGGCCCGCATCCGGGCGGGGTATCGGAACTTGGCGTGGTTCTGGTAGAAGGTGTCGCTGATCTCCCGTTCGTCCGGTTCGTAGTCGAATTCGGACAGCACTTTTTCCTGAAGGTTTTTCACCATCAGATGATCGACGATGGATTCCTTCAGTTTTTCTTCCGTCAATTTGTGGTATTCCATAAACCGTTCGTAGCTGCCTTCTTTGACCAGTGTGTCTTTATAGCGTGCGAATTCTATTTCGAGTTCATCGGGCGAAGGCGCTTCGATTTCTTCTTCCGCCGTATATTTCAAGACATAAATATTGACGAGGGTTTCGTAGAGATTGGGCGCGATCTCTTTGTACCTGGCCTGGCCTTCGTCGCTCTCCAGTACAAGGCCGCTTTTCGCCACTGCGATCCGGGCGAGCACATCCAGCTCGTCCATATACACCGGCTCGCCTTTAATGACGGCGATCGTAACGGATTCCGGCGCCTCCGATTGAAAGCAGCCCACGATCATCCCCGCTGAGAAAATCAGCCCAATTAAGATACAATAGGAAATGACGGGCGGATTCTTTGTATGAGACTGTGCGTTCATTAGTGTCTTCCATTCATAGATTCATCGCTTGATCCCGGTTTGACAGAACGGATAAGCCTGGATGAAAACCGCTCTATATTATACCTTCAAGAAGGATTGTGCTGAATATACGGAAAAGGGATTGTTTGAGAAAAATTGATGAAGACTGAGATTCAAGTTTTTCTTCCTACTTATAACGAAAGAGAAAACCTTCCGGTTTTGGTGGAGCGGCTGTTTGCGATGGGGCGGGATATGGGGATTCTGATTGTGGACGACCTTTCGCCCGACGGGACCGGGGATGTTGCGGATGAACTGGCTCGGAAATATGAGGGGCGGGTGCGGGTGATTCATCGCGATGGGCCACGTGGACGCGGCAAAGCGGGGATCGTTGGATTGCGTGAATTGTCCCAGGCCGATTGCCGGTTGGTCGTCGAGATGGACGCCGACCTTTCCCACGATCCTGACGATCTGCCCCGGCTGCTGAACGCGGCCAACGATGCCGGTTTAGTCATCGGGTCGCGGTATATGGAAGGCGGAAGCACGGAAAGTTTCGGGCTGCTGCGTTCGTTGAACAGTAAAACGGCGCGTTTTCTTTCCGTTCTTTTTCTCGGCCTGAATTACACCGATCCCACGTCCGGCTATCGGGTCTACCGCCGGGAAGCGCTCGAAAATCTGCCCTGGGACCACATGGTTTCGGATGGCCCTTCCATTGTCGAAGAGACCCTTTATTACATCAAACGCGCTGGAACGACGATTGTCGAAGTGCCAATCGCATTTCGCGAACGCCAAGTGGGAAGTTCGAAAATAACCCTGGGGATTATCCTGCGATGGATCGTGAATCTTCTGAGAATCCGCTTCGCCGCCAAGAAGCCGTAGCCGCTGGAAATGGGAATCATTGGGCGGTCTGGCTGCAGCGTCTGCTCCTGGTTTCAGTGCTGGCGGGCTGTGGTTTATACACGGGCCTGTTCCTCTATCACGGCGTGCGGCTGGTGCTTCATCCCTTCGATGTGGACAACAGCGAGGCCTACCTGGTCTACCAGGGCCAGCGCCTTTCCGAGGGCCATTTTCTATACCCGCCGCTCGATGAACCTCCCTATCTGATCGACAATTATCCACCGGTCTATCCCTCGCTGATCGCGGCCGGTTTTTTATTCTCCGAACCGAATTTTCATTGGCCCCGCGCCATCGCTTTTCTCTCCACATGCGCCACAGCGATCATTCTGACGTTTTGGACGTATCGCCGAACCCGCCATCGATGGGCCGCGCTGCTAACAGGGCTGATCTACCTCTCGTTCTATCACGTCTATGATTGGGGCGCGCTGGCCCGGGTGGATGCGCTGGGTGTCCTGCTGGCCGTGCTTGGGATTTATTGCTTCGATCGGTTTCGGTCCTGGAAAATCGCGCTTCTGTTTTTTGTCGCGGCGCTCTTTACCCGGCAGACCTTATTCGCCGCGCCGATGGCGTTGTTTTTTACATTGATTTTTTCGCCGCATCGAAAAGAGGGTTTTCGTTTTCTTCTGTCGCTGGTTCTATGCGGCGTGCTTGGCTTATTCGTCCTGTTCTTGGGCTCGGCGGGCCAGGCGTGGAACCATCTCGTCGTGTATAACGCGAACGATTACCGGCTCTCCGATCTCTGGGTTTATTTCCGGCAATGGATTGTACTGTATACCGTTTGGGGAAGCATTCCGTTGTTTATTCTGGCGCGGGAATGGAAGGCGGTGTTTGGCCGAACCGGCGAACCGTCCGGATTGCTTTTCTGGTTTATCATTTTCGCCGTGGGTGAAGCACTGCTCTGCGGGAAAATCGGTTCGGCTCCGAATTATCTGTTGACCCTGGTAGCCGCCACATCAGTCAGCGCTGGTGTCTTTTTTTACGCGCTGGAAATAAGAGGGCAACGCAATTCTTCGGAATGTCGTAAGGCTTTGAACCTGCCTGTGATTGTTTTCCTGATGGCCTGTCTCTGGCAGTTGACCTGCACGATTCATTGGCCGCATCATTCACGAATAATCGATTTCAGTTACACCCCGCGTACCCAGGACGCGTATTCGGGCCAATGGCTGCTTGAAAAAGAATTAAGAGGTTTGGAAGGTCCGGTTTTATCGGACCGTGCCGGGCTGACGTTGATGGCGGGGCAGGCTCCGGTCTATCAGCCTTTTATCTGTACACAACTTGCCCAAGCCGGACTTTGGGATCAATCGGTGCTGCTGGATCGAATCGAAAACAGAGAATTCCCCCGCGTCATTTTACAGTTCGATCTATTTCAAAATTGGGATTCGGAACGGTTTACTTCGGAAATAATCCAAACCTTACGCACCCATTATCGATTTTCCCGGAGTATGGGCCAGTATTACAAGTATTACTTGTACGAACCAGCAGACAGCTAACCGGCGAGCCATCTATTGAAATCTCGATCATTCTATCGTTAAATATTCAATCAGGGTATAGGGTTCAGGGTTTAAGGTTTATTGGTCTAAAAAAAGTTATCGTATAATCGATATGTTTTTGTATTATCACCCTCACCCTCACCCAGAGGGAGAGGAAACTTTAATAGTAGAGTGGGAAGCCAGAATGAAAAACAAAGATGAAAAGAATTCTCAGCTGAGACGGGACGCGCATCACGGCGGATGGACACTCGTCACGCACCAGCCCGAACGCGAGCAATTGCTGGCGATTCCGCACGGACAGTGGCCGCAGAATGGGAAGGATGCGTTGTGCGATCCCGAAGCGGCCGGTTCGGCTGTGATCGCTTCATTCAGCACCGATCTCCCGGACGGAAAACATACCGTGAAAGCGATCGCGAACCGTTTCGCGCTCTACCGCGTGGAGGGCCAGGAAGACCGCGAAGGGATCGGCATGTACGACTCGATGCGTGGTGTGGGCGCACACGAGATCATCGTCGAAAGCGACCGCCACGACGATTCGCTGCTGACCATGAATCCCTACCGATATGCTCTCACCTTACAGGCCATCCAGAGCCGGATTCGCGATCTGAAACAGGATTCGCGCCTGCATAGCTTTTCCGTGTTCCGCGAGTGGAGTTGCGGACCGCAGGAGACCCCGCTTCATCCCCACTCGCAACTCATCGCCAGCGCCATTATCCCCTTAGGGCTGAAGAACGAGCTCGATGCAGCCCGGAAACATTTCGATTATAAGGAACGTTGTCTCTATTGCGATATGATCCAGCAGGAAACCCGCGACGAAGAACGGCTGGTCAAAGCGACGGACGAGTATTTAACGTTTTGTCCGTTTGCATCGCGAAACCCGTTTGAGGTTCATCTGTTCCCCCTCGCGCATTCGTGTGATTTCTGCAACGAGCCGGAAAACCGGCTGACCGATCTTGCGGAGATCATTCAAGATACCGCCCTGCGATTGGAGAAGGCCATCCCCGGCTGGCGGGTATTGATGACGCTGCACACTGCGCCGGTTCTCATGCAGCGGAAAAGTTATACTCATACCCTGTCGCACGACTATCACTGGCATTTCGAGTTTCTGCCTCAGCCCCCTGGATGGGTGGATTGGTACGCCCGAACGGGGATTCATGTGGAGTGTACCCCGCCTGAAAACGCCGCCGCTTTCCTGCGCGATCTCGATATCTCGCCGTCTTGGGAGTAGTCGAATCAACGCCCGTTTCACACATAACCGCTGCCCGGTCTCGATGACCCAAACGCGCCTGGCCCGAATGGGATCGACGCTTCTGCTCGTGCTGGCGCTGACGCTCGTTCTATTTACCCTGAAGCGAATGATCCCCGCGTGCGCGGAGATGTGGTTCATGGGGGCGGATGGCTGGTTCATGAAAGAATTGATCGAGGACACCCCTTTCCCCTGCTATTACCGCTCCCTTCTCACGGTCTGGATTCACCAGGGGATGTATTATGTCCTGAGTCCATTGGGAGTAGATGCCTGGAACGCGATTTCGCTCAGCAGCGCATTGGCCGGGGCAATCGCGCTGCTGGGATTGCGGCGAATCAGCTCGAACCGGTGGTTTATCGGCATCAATGTCTGTTCCGGATCGTTTCTCGTTTTCGTTGGCCATGTGGAAAACTACGCCTGGGTCAACACGTTTCTGATCTGGAGTTTTCTCTGGACCCGTCGATGGCTGGAAGACGGCGTGAGATTATGGCCTGCGGCGGTCTGTTTCGTTCTTTCCTGCCTATCTCATCTGCTGGCCGTTTTTTATGTGCCCGCGTTTGTTTACGTGATATGGAAAAACCGCCGCTATCATCCCTTGGAAGTGCTGCTTCCCGTGTTGGGCATGACCGGCCTTATCACCGTTCTGTCGCTTACGACCCAACTCCTGGGAACGGATAACGGTTTGAACCGGCTTGTGCCCTTCTTCTACACGTGGGCCAAGAACCATCATTTCACCTTTTTCTCGAAAGCGCATCTCGCCATGCTTTTCCATTTCCATCACCGGGCCGCGTTTCTTCTGATCCCGCTCGAACTGCCGCTCCTGTTCGTTCTCCGAAAAGAAGTGGATACACTTTTCTTACGTTTTCTGTTCGCCTGCACGCTATGCGGGCTGATTTGGACGACGTTTTGGCATCCGGATTGGGGGCCGCGGGATTGGGATTTATTCGGGCAGTTCGGTATTCCGCTCCACATTCTCTTAGGGCTGTTGGTGGTGAAAAAATGGAATCTCTCGCCGGTCAGCGAATCATCGTAACCCGCCGTTCGGACGATGCCGCCGACACGATGGAGACTATCCGCCGGAGGGGCGGTGTTCCGGTTGCCTGCCCGGTGATCGAGATTGTCCCGCCTGCCGAGTCGCGCCCTCTGGACGACGCCGTCCGTTCACTGGGAACGTTCGACTGGATTCTTTTTACCAGTGCCAACAGTGTTCGGTTTTTCTTTCAGCGCGTGGAGGCGTTGGGGATTGATAAACAGGTGCTTGACCGAGTGAAAATTGCCGCCATCGGACCGGCGACGGAACAAGAACTTTCCCGTTACGATCGGACCGCGAATTTCACCGCCGACCAATCGATGGGAACGACGTTTGTCGAGGAATTGGGGAAGGGAAATCCGATTCAAGGCCGCCGGTTTTTGTTCCCCTGTTCCGATATCGCGCATCGAACCGTTCCCGATCGGATCCGTGAGTCGGGCGGTGATCTTACCGAAGCCGTCGCTTATTGCAACAAGCCGGTTGAACGTTTGCCGGAAGGCGCGCTCGAAAAATTGAAGGCGGGAGCAATCGACTGGGTGCTCTTCACCAGTTCGTCAACGGTCCGGAACTTTTACGCCTGTCTTGAAAACGATCCCGAATTAATAATCACTTTCAGAACCGCCTCGATCGGCCCCGCAACGTCTTCCACACTAAAGCAGTTCGGTGTGCAGCCAGACGTTCAAGCAGAGATACACACCATCGACGGCCTACTCGATGCCGTCTCCTCGTTTTGTCAGCAATAAAATAATATTGCTTCTTCGTTATTTAGTGTGGGTAGACGGCAGCACTTCGGGAAAATAGTAATTTCAATTCAGCCACACTGAAACGGTTTAACGAATCAGTGTGGCTGATGATGAAAGCGAATTAATGAAGGAACCAATCCGAAACATTTGCGGCGATACCTTTCGCGCCGATAAACGTTCCGCCTACCCCGGCAGTTGCGACTGGGGAAGAGGCTTTCAGTGTGAAATCGCCGTTTTCCGCATCGACGTATTCCGGATCGATGTGGAGCACATTTTCAGCTGTGTATGTGTCCGCTTCCCCGATATAGACTTCACCGGTCACGAAAACGTTGCAATTGGTCAAGGTGAAATCGGCGAGAAAGTCACTGATGTTTTCAATCCCGTCACTATCCACGATATTGCAATTGGTCATGGTGACGGAGATGATATCTTCCGGTTCTTCGTGAACGGCCATCCCGACGCCCTCGATGCTTGCATACAAATCGCAGTGATCGAAGATCGCTTTGGATGCGGCCTGCCCAGCACCGCCGCCTCGGAAGAATACATTGGGTCCAGAACTTTTCGTGATGACCGTGTTTGTGACAGTGACATCACCAAAATCGACATAAATCCCATATTGACCGGCATCGGTGCCATTGTTGGCGATATAGCAATCCTCAATCGTAACCGTGGGGAAATCTTCTTGATCGTCGATATCCATACCGTGCCCAGTATTGTTTTCAATGATGCAATTCTTGACGTTCGTTGTCCCACTTGAGAGGTGCAGACCGGTTTGATTGTCCCGGAAAGTGCAATCGAGCACATCGGTTATTCCGCTGTCGATTTCGATGCCGTTTTGATTGCCGGTAAATTCACAATTCACCAAGGTCGCCGTGGGTGCAACACCGGTTCCCAGAAAGTCGGACAAAGCAAAAGCATAAGGACAGTCAGTGAATTTGCAGTTTTCCACTCTTAAATTATTGACCAGATCGAGATTGCCGGTTTGTATCCCGTAGACGTCCAAAACAGCGCCAACCAGACCCACGATATCTCCGTCTGCTTCGGCACCGGGGCCAACGATCTCACAATCTCGGACAATACAATCCGCTCCATTGATGGTAAGGGAGAGATTAACATTCAGAGCATTGGGGGTTTCGTTGGGCTGAACGATTTTCAAACCCTCGATCACCACATTGTCGCCATGAACGATGAATCCGAACATGTCCTGCGGTCCCGGACTGAACCCAGCCGCGTCCAATCCACCAAAACGCATCGATGTGTTTGCCGCCACAATCTCCACGGCTTCACCATCGGCGGCTTTGAGCGTGAGATTGCTCTTTTTGATCGAAGGGACATTCATGTCTCCGACACTGACGTCTTCCGTATAAGTCCCAGCGGAAATGACAATCACATCGCCCTCGGCGGAGGCGTCGATCGCTGCCTGGATGGTCGTGTGATCCCCGCTCCCATCCTGCTTGACCGCGATCGTGGCTGCGCTGGCCCCGCTTACTATTAGAAGGCTGGCTGCGAAAATGAGTATTCCGATTTTTCCAATGTTGCGACATTCACAATATTTCATTATGATGGTCTCCTTCATCTTTCGTTCTGGGTTTGCCCATTTCAAACGGTGTTGATCCATAAGAAACGAGAATCTAAACTTATATTATATGATGTAATCGATTCGCTCAAGTAAGAATCGCTTTTTTCCAGCAATCCTTCCCGATTGCATGGTACAGGATTGATGGACTATACCCTAAATCCTAAACCCTAAACCCTAAACCCTATCAGTACAATTCCCAATGATGGATGGGGACGGGGGCGGGGCCGATTGCCTGGGTGACGTGTTTCAGAACGATCGGGGTTCGGACTCGAACGAAATCGCGGGCGAGTTCCAGGGCGTGTTCCCAATCGTCCGGGGTTTTGCCTCTTCCCCATTTTTCCGCTTCGGCGGGAATGGCGGCCCGAACCGTATCCGCTTGATGTTCCAGCCGTTCCAATACATGGTCCTGGCTGAGCACCGAATCGAGAGACTCGTTCAGTATCGTCCAGAAATAGTGACGGTATTGGGTGTTCTTGATGATTTTATTGAATAGCGTTCCGATTGGGCTTTTCCCGGCGTCGTTCACCGTTTGAAAGGTGTTCTGATCGACACGATACCCTTGAATGCCCGAACCGAAGGCGTATTCCGCATCCCATAGGAAGAATTTCCATTTTCCGTCGGGTGTGTTTTCGTGGGCAATATACCAGTTGTGGTGAGGCCAGTCGTAGTTCATCAGCCAGATATTCAATAGGATATACGACGTGAAATTATCGATATCCACAACTGTTTGGAATTCCTCGAAACCGTCGGCAGTGGAAAAATCCGTTCGGCTGACCCACCGGCTGAAATCACGCCACAGTCTGAGATCCCCGTCGTGCAGTTCACCATCCGCAACGATCGTCCACGCATCGATTCCCGAATGTTCGGCCAGGTTATCGTCTTCGATCCGTTCGGTGGGATTGTAGAGTCCCCAGTACTCGCCGTTGAGGTAGAGTTCGGTGAAAATTCCATGAGCGACGGGTTGTCCCATGTCGAGATGAAGGTCTCGGGCCACTTGATCGCTGATGTAAGAGGCCGTATCGCGCTGCATATCTTTGTCGTAGCCCCACGAATCGTTGAATCCCGCCCGCAGCACGATTTGGTTGTATCGCTTGACGCTGGTCGATGGAAACAGGGGATACTCCAGTCGGCCCGCGCCGTACTCGGAGCGGAAATAGAAGCGGAATGATTTCTTCGGCGACCGGCCACGTGAGGCCCCGCCGTGAATACGAATGCCGGTATCGACGGCGAAACCGCGTTTTCCATCGAGCGTAAAAAACTCAACCGAACAGGGGCGTTCCCATTCCATTCCGTGTTGTTCGGCATGGGTGTAAATCCCTTTCGTCCGCCCCCAGAGATTGTCATGATCCGTGACGATGGAGAGAATCGGCAGACTCATTTCTTCCCGGAATATATAGGAATGGGTGATAACCCGGCTCGTTAGATACCCGTCGCGAAAAGCGCTGGCACGAACGATCGTCGTTTCGGAAATATCGATAGGTGTTTCATAGGGAGGGCTGGTTTCATTCGGTGGAGAGCCGTTAAGTGTGTAACGAATTTGGGTGTTCGATTCGGTAGAGGAGAGCGTGACTTGGAAGGCCTTCTGGTAGATTCCGGCTGGGACGGAGAAAACGGGGGCAGAGAGAAAACCGAGCACGCTGGTTGAGGCGTTCGCCGCTTCGGGCGTGGGGGATGGAAAGAATCGCCACTCCGGCCCGCCGTCCGTCTTTCGACCGTAGGAGATGTCCCGATACTGTTCCGGGAAAATGAGCGAGTCGATTTCGTTCCCGCCGGGATCGACCAACCCCAGATATTCCCCTCGGCGCCGCAGTTTGAAATTGGTGTGGAAATTTCCCGGTTCGAGAAGCCCGTATCCCGTCGCCCATACGCGGAGGTATCCTCCAGGGAGAATGCGGGCGGTCCCGAATGTCCACTTGTCCGGTGCAAGGAAATCGTCGGTCAGCGCATAGCCCGACAGGTTGATCGCCTTCGAGCCGGAATTGTAGAGTTCGATCCATTCCAGCGACGTTCCCGATGCGTCTTCGATTTCCGTGGATGCGAGGAATTCGTTGATGACGATCTCGGCCCGCACGGTTAGAGACGAGATGAAAACGAGTCCGAGAAATAGAAAAAGCACTCTCAGAAAGTTATTAGAATACTTATTTATCATGTAGTTACGTTTTCTTTAGTATATTTTACTGTTCCATCAATTTCTTTCGTCAGTGTGATTTGAGATTTCGGGCGGAGTTTTGCCTGATGCATCGATCGGCTCCTCACGGATTTCAGCATGAATGAATGGGCCGGATATTCTTGTTACCCTTAGTTGAGTTAATCATAGTGAAGTGTACCCCATTGTCAAGACAAATTTTCACCTATTTTAAGGTAGGTTAC
>CAZSIZ010000112.1:0-17884 GCA_964606645.1 uncultured bacterium | reverse complement strand
TTCAAGATGTCCAAAAAAATGGGTCGATTTAGGAGTGGATTTGCGAGGTCTGCAAGAGAGTAGAAGAGACCAATCTGGGACGTTTCATCCATATTTCGGAGGCTCGAGACGGAGGCTTGTTGGTCACAGCTGATAAGGGACTTGCGAAGGTCACAAAGATTCGTCATGAAACCGTGCCGGGTAAGGGTATGGAGATGGGTCAATATGGAGATTGGAAGGAATATGATTTCCCGGATGAACTTGGACTTCGGAATCTCGCCTTCCCCTTCGAAGGGAGCCGGGGTGAAGTTCTTGGCACGGCGTTCTCTATCCAGGATAAATGGCGCGTTCTGGTCCAGTTCGATGGCGAAAACTGGCAAACGTTGTGGCGTGCGGAAAACGAAGATGTGATTATGGGATGGCCCGGTGGAGGCGAGAGTCTCTGGTTGCTCAGGGGTGAATACCAGGTCACACCGTTTGCTCCTTTTACCTCACAAAAACGTCGATTGATTTCTGTCTTATCGAGGGTGGAAGGCAATCAAGAAGTGTCTATTGAATGGAAGGGACATCTTTCGGGGAATATTCGCGATATAGAGATTGAATCCAACGGTGTTTTCTGGCTGGCGAAACGAGGTCTTGCGCGAAATGCGCCGCCTACCTGGAGAACACCACTGGCTGCCGGGATCAATCGACAAGTCTATAGCGTTCAACAGGACAAACAAGGCCGCCTATGGTTTTCCAGCATCGACGCGCTTGTTCTTCTCAACTCCGGGCAATGGAGCGAATACCCGTTACCCAAAGGAAAACAAGTCACTGGTAAACACTTTTTCTGTTCGTTAACTGATGGCCGTATTGCTGTTGTAACACGAGACGACTCGCTTCTCGCATTTTCTCCAGAGAATCCGGACAAAGGATTTACGTCAATACAGCATCCATCCGGACGCAAGGTCCATAGCATTGCACCTCGGAAGGACGGGAGCGCTTGGGTCATTACAGTAGACGCTGTCTCCTGGCGAAAGCGCGTTGAATTATTTGATGGAAATCGTTTCGAAACGATTGTGGACGATCTATTCTTTATTAGAAAGTGTCATGATTTCCATGAGACTGCAAACGGCGATCTGTGGCTTGTAGGAGAAGACGGAGTTGGGCTGTACAGGAATGGAGAATATCGGAAGATCGAGCCAAGCGGCGACTACGCAAATGACTTCAGTATGTGCGTTGCGGAAATGGAAGACGGAAAGATCTGGGTTGGTGGGGTGAACAAGATTCTTGAGTTCGATGGTGAGACCTGGAGAATCCTGAAGACCGGTTTCGCCAATGTCCATCAGTTCTATAAACGGCGTGACGGAAGTGTGTGGGTGGTCTCCCAAACGGGCATCTACCGATATCTTGAAGGATCGTGGATTTCCAATGGATACGAGGACGGTCTTCCAACGGATCGTGTTTACTCGTTGTTTGAGGATCGTCAAGGACGATTCTGGGCTTGCACGTCAAGCGGTCTCAGTTTGTATTACCCCGAAGCCGATCCCGACCCACCACAAACCTATCTTTCACCGGAAGAGAACTCGACCGAAATCGCGCCGGGTGGTAAAGCTCAGTTTACTTATTCCGGTGTCGATAAGTGGAAATACACCGAGTCGGATCGACTTGTTTATTCCCATCGAATTGACGAAGGGGAGTGGTCTCCCTTCACATTGGATACGGTTGCCTCCGTTACAGGTTTGTCTGCAGGGCCGCATCGCTTCGATGTCCGCGCGATAGACCGTAATTGGAATATTTCCAAAACGACATCATGGGAATTTCGTGTTTTATTGCCGTGGTACAAAGAACCGGGATATTTAATGACGATAACGATCGGTATGATATTGATACTCGTTTTCGCAGGATATGCTGCGAACCGCCATGTGAAATTGCGCAGGAGTTATAATACTTTAAGAAGGACGCAAAACCAACTCATCCAATCCGAAAAGATGGCTTCCCTAGGACAACTCGTAGCCGGTGTTGCCCACGAGATCAACAATCCGATCAACTTCATCAAGAGCAACATCCAGCCACTGAAGGACTATCTGTCCGGATATAAAAAATACGTCCATACGATCCACGATGAGAAAGAAGGCCTGTCCGATACACTCCGTGTAAAAGCCGAGGCAGTCCATGAAGAGAAAGACCTTGAATTCGCCGATAAAGACAGCGAGAAGCTTATCGCCGCTTTTGAAGAAGGTTCCAACCGCATCTCGAAGATCGTTTCCGACCTTAGGCAATACATCCGAATGGATGTGAGTTATTATTCACCGCATGATATTCATGAAGCCCTGGAATCTCCCTTACTCGTGCTGATCAACCAGTTTCAAGATCGTGTCACCGTTCATAAAGAGTACGGCGGAATTCCCAAGGTTCAGTGCTCCCCCGGCCAGATCAACCAGGTTTTTATGAATATCCTGAAAAACGCCACCGAGTTCATCGAAGACAACGGCAACGTTTGGATCACCACAACCCAGGAAGCTGAAAACGTCATCGTAACGATCCGCGACGACGGCAAAGGTATTCCACTGCAGAACTTATCCAAAGTCTTCGATCCCTTCTTCACGACAAAACCTGTTGGTTCTGGGACTGGCCTTGGTTTATCATTATCTTACGGAATTATCGAACAACATGGGGGAACGATCACAGTCGAAAGCGAAGAAGGCAAAGGGACGACGTTTACGGTGACACTACCGATTTAAAAAAACTTGATTATAAGGAGACGCTTCGATGAAACAATCAAGCGCGTTTACGCTTATTGAACTGCTCATCGTCGTTGCGATTATCGGGATACTCGCGGCGATTGCCGTGCCGAATTTTCTCAACGCTCAAATGAGAGCGAAGATTGGACACGTCCAGGCGGAAATCAACACCTGCCGAAACGCATTCGAGATGTACCGCCTCGATCAAGGGAGCAAACTGCCGGATGCCTGGGCGGTTGGCGGCTGGTATAGCGCGTGGAAACGTTTCACGACACCCATTTCGTATCTTTCTTCCGTTCCTATCGATATCTTCCAGCCGAAACAGCGTGATCTGTTCGTGAATGGACATCCCTATTATGAATTTGTCGAAGAAAACCGAAGCCAGGAAGGGACAGGGAAAAACTACGCGATCGCCAGTTTAGGCCCCGATATGGAAGACGATACCCTCTCATTCGGTAACTACCCGAATTCCTCCAAATTCGTCGAATACGCCGCGACCAATGGACTCATCAGCGATGGAGATATTCTCTATGAATCGCGTTCGGGATTAAATCCAACCCGCTATTGAATGGGGGATTTTTGGTTTGTGTGGGGCTTGAATTTTCCAACCGCGACTGCCCAATCCGATCGATAGGGCGCTTTCCAAACCGATTCATTCGATGCGAGGATTCCGATATCGATTTCCCGATACGCTTTCTTCGTATCCACGGCGACGGCAGGCTGACTTTCATTCATGCCGGTTAAATCCATTTGGATGGAATCGGTACCCTCTTTGTAAAAGACGAATAGATGATTACCGGGATGTTTTAAGCAGACGCCGTCGGTTATTTGATTGTCGCGGATCATTTCTTTGAGAAAACGTGTCTGGAAAAATAGGGCGTTTGTTTTGATCCACTCTTTGTGAGGGTAGGGCAGGGAAGCGGCGGAGGGCGCACCGATCATGTATCCCCATATATTGGCCACTCCTCCCGCCATCGCTGAATGCCAGAGTCCCCGGCGGGTCATCACTTCGTTGTAATCTTTATCCTTATAAATGGATGACTGACGTATGCGAAAGCGGTCTTCGGAAAAAGACGGTTTTTCCTTTCTGGCTTCCAGCGCGGCAACGTAAACCTCATAAGTCGGGCGGTGATGCTCGTAAGCCGAGTAATCCAGTCCTTCATATATCTGCCATTTGCCATGATCGGTTCCCTTGCGCGGACCTCCCGACCGGCCGCCTAAAAAATGATGCCAACCCAGGTGTTCGTGCATGTATTCATGCCATTCACGTAAATCTTTTTCTTTCACCCATTCGAATAGATCGAACCCGTATCCCATGCTCCAACCCGGGAGCGGGCCAAGGCGGGCAGCCATGTAGCGCTGGAGACGCCGGTCTGTTTTTCCGTTGATTCTCCATTTGATGGGAGTCATGTGGCGCTGCTCGTCTCCCCACACCCATAGATGTACCATTCCCCCGGCTGCATGGGTTTTGGTGATCAGCAATTCCAGCGCGTCGAACGTACGGAAATCGGGATTGGGATCGTCTTGGTGTATGTCGTCATAGCGCTCTTGATCGAAATCGAACCATCGCATAAAAACCATCGTGTGAAATCCATTGAAACCGTGACCGGTTAAAAAGGTATCGATATCGTTCTCGATCTTTTCGGGATTGTTGTCGTATTCGGGCGGTTTCTCGTACATCATCAACTGAGGAACGAACGCTTCGTTGGTTCCTTGCCATCCCCATTTGTTTCCGAATTGTGTGAGGAACCCGTGAGCGTTTTTGTTGGAGTTGGGAGCGATCGTCAGCGTTCCCGTTTTACGGTCCAGGTCCGGATCGTCACTGCTTGTGCTGAATGTCCATTGTCCCATCTGAGTTCCGGTGAAACGAAATTTCCATGTTTCGTCTCCCGCATAGAACATCTCCGTGGTTCGTTTCTCTCCCTCGGCGTGTTGAAATGTTACGGTCGCGATCAGATCGAACCGGTTTCCCTGAAATGAGAAATTTCTTATCGACCATTCCAGGAAGGGGGTCCATTGGGTTCCGGTTTGATGAGGGAAAAAGTCTTTGGCATTCGATTGGAAGGGGCTGAATACTACCGATGTGAGTATGGCGAGAATGATGATTGTCTTTGGGAAGGTCGGGGATTTGGGCATTGGGATTTTCTCCTCTTGGGGATGTTAGGAGGTGATGCTATCGAGTATACTTTTTAATCGATAAGTTATTGCATTTCCGCCCTCACCCTAACCCTCTCCCAGGGGGAGAGGGAAAATATTCTCCTACGTTTTTAATATTTTTAATTGATCGTACTTTTTACCCAATACAGGACGGCTGTCGTAACCGAGCCAGGCGTCCAGGACGGTTGCATAAACTTGGCGGAAATCGGTGTGATGTTTTTGCGCGCCGCCATCATCCAGATCGGACAGGCTGGGATGAGAACCGATCAAACCGCCCTTCAGGCGGCCCCCGGCGAGGAGCATCGGCGCGGCGGATCCATGACCCGTTCCGTGCCGGCCGTTTTCCATGACCGTGCGCCCGAATTCGGAAAACGTCAACAGCAGGACACGATCGATCGATCGGTCTTTCACCAGATCGTCCACGAAAGCGGTCACCGATTCCGACAACTGGTGGAGCAGCGCCCCATGATTGCCGCGCTGATTCGCGTGTGAATCGAAGCCCCCTGGCTCGGCACCGCCGAGCTCGGTGTAAAAGATTCTGATCCCCAGATCGGCGCGTATCAGGTGGGCGATAGTTCTGAGTCTTCCTGCAAATTTATAGGATGGATAATCCACGGCCGTTGAAATCGATTGGGCCATCTCCTTGATCCGTTGACTGTTCGCGCAGGCGGTCGAATCACTCTTTCGTAAAAAATCGAGAAGCGGATTTTCATTTGTGGTTCGGGTACGTTCGGCCCTGTTTTTTATCGGTTTCGTGTGAGTTTGCCCTGACTTGGAATCGTTCCACGCTTGGATCGTGTAATCGTTCAGAGAGCGAACAGATGGGACGATTGTTTTTTCGGCGTTGAGACTGAACGGCAGAGCAATATCCCCAGCGAAAACCGCAGGGACCGTCGACGTGTCTTGCGGAGAGGCGAGGTCGAGCGCCCGGCCCAGCCAGCCGGTTTGGGCATTCGATATACCGGGTTTGGCCGTATGCCAGTTTTGCATCCCTCCGAAATGATCCTTGTCGGGATTGGGATAACCGACGCCTTGGACGATGCTTAAATATCCCTCTTGATAGAGCCGCTTAAACGCCGACATGCGGGGATGGAAACCCAGTTCGGAATCGATCTTGTGGACTTCTTGTGACGCCAAGCGCAGGGTGGTGCGATTCTTGGCGTAGTGATCGTCACTATAAGGTACTACGGTATTGAGGCCATCGTTCCCACCGGCGAGCTGAACGACCACAAGGACGGTATTGTCTTTGTCGCGCTGCCGGTCGGTGGCGTACGCCGTGCGGTTGAGAAATGCGGGAACGGATGAACTGAGCGGCAGAAGCGTCGAAGCACTCAGGAATTGCTTCAGAAAGTTTCGTCTGGGTAAGAACATGATTTTCTCCTAATACGATCTAGGCTAAGTGAAATTCGGGCAGCACGGCAACACGGTGCGTAAACTGGCGAAGCTGCAATGACCGATCGTCTTTTTCTGGAACGGAATTCAATAACGTTTTGCGCGTATCGGCTTCGATATCTCCCTGCATGAACACGTCGAGTATAAACTTGCGGGCGGCGTCCGGATTGGAAAAGCCGTGGCGGGTGGCGATCGATAAGGGATCGATCTTATCGCCGTACGCTTTCGATCTGTCGAGCAATGTCTTGACCCGGTTGTTGCGGGTGATGAGCGTGGCGTTGTTGATCCAATGCGTACCGCCTGGCCATCCATTGATTGTCGGCGGATTGTAGAGGTTTTGGCCTAGAGCGGCTGAATCCTGGCCGAGTTGGGAGGTGGAAACACTGGCTTCTAGCCCCCGGATAATACCGACTAAAAATTCCACGGGATTCTTGATTCGCCGACGGTAGGCCACGGGTGAAAAGAACAAGTTGGAACGAAGCATCACGCTCACGATCTTTAACAGGTCGCCATCTTTCGCGAACGATTCAGCAAGCGGCGTGATGAGCGTATCAGGCGGTTCGTCGATCTCGGAAATCAGCCAGCGATACAGTTTGCGGATCAGAAATCGATGGGTGGCCGGATGCTGTGACAGGATCTTCACTGCACCCTTGGAATCGAATTTTCCCTCGTGTCCAAGTATTTTTTTAACACCGTCGTCGTGTTCGCGGGGGATATAACGAATTCGGTTTCGTCTGACGAACCAGCCCGTAAACGACCGGGCGATTCCCTGGATATCCGTTTCGGAAAAATGACTCGAATCCAGAATGAAGGTTTCGAGTAATTGCCGGGCGAAATCTTCGTTGGGACGCGCCTTTCGATGGGCGTCCGCGCCAAGTCCGAGAAGCAGCGCCGGATCGTGTGTGACGGTTTCCAGCATCATTCCAAAATTACCCAGGGCATGGCTGCGCAGTTGTTGAACGAACTGTTTCATCAAGTGAGCACTTTTGACTTTGACGTGGCTGACGGCGAAGTGGTTGTGCCAAAAGAGCGTCATCTTTTCGAGCAGGGGATGGGGAGTATGAATCATTCGGCGCAGCCACCATGCACGCAGGGTATCCGTTGAATTGGAATCGGTGGAGGCTGATTCATAATTGTTGTATGTGTCGTTGAACGTGACGGTGTCGGCGTCCGGTTGGAGGAGTTTGTCGATGGTGCGCTGCGGGCTATCTGAGAGGGCTTGCTGAAGTTGATCCCAGGTGGCTCCAAAGGCTGCCCGCCTATAGAGATGCCCGGCCCAGCGCAGGTTCCAGGGCCTTCGGGTGTCCGGCTGATAAGGCGTCCACGCCCAGACTGGATCGCTCAATAGTTTCGATGAATCCGCAGGAGATGCTTTCGATTCGTTTTGTGTGCTTAGATTCCGTTTTTTCCTCGACATCACTCATCTCCCACATAAGACATGATTGTTGTGCGTGAAACGGTTCTTACTGTTGTCGGATTAATTCGTTCCTTCCGGGAGGTTTAACTGAACGTCAAGACGTGCCTCGGTCCGGTCTTGCTGATTACCCAGTTTCAGTTGAGCGCGATCGAAAAACTGCATGACCGAAACGAGAATATCGAACTCGGCTTCTGCCTGTTCCTGTGAAAGGCCTTTTTCAAGCATGTTCTGGCGGACCATGTTATCCCGGTTCGCTTTTAAAATTGAAGCCAACTGGAGAATATCCATATTCACTAAACTGTGTGTGTTGGGCAAGGATTGGTCTTTTTCCTTTTGTAAGAAATCGATCAGGTCTTTCGCTATTCCGTCGGTGGAACTGAGGATCAGATGTTCGTCGAGCGTCACGATGGATGGACGAAAATTGTAGTGGGTATCCAGGTTCGTTTTGCTTTCTTCCTCATCGGACGAGAAATAGGCCATCGTGAACTTGGTCTTTCCATGTTCGGGACGATCGATGATCAATCCGGGGTCCGCTTGCTGTCCCCGTGTGAAATTGATCAATCCCACCGCCTTCTGCCAGGCCTCTTCCGCGATCTTCGCGAATTTCTCCGGCTGGCGCATACGGAAAATCACAGCGAATGATGGAACCTGAAGCCGTGGCGTTCCAATAGAGGGATCGTAAGCCTGTTCGGAGACGACAAAACGAATTTCAGGCTGCAATTCCCCTAACACTTCCTCGGTTAAATCCCGCCCGGTGAAAAAGATTCCCATCATGTTCTCGAAAAATATCAGGCCGGACGTTCGTTCGGGAAACAGTTCGTCTTTCGCCGAATAGAACTGGTGGAGGTCACGGTAAAAACTGAGACCGGCAATCTGCCGTGGAACCGTGATGTTGTGCAGCGCACCTTTTCCCGGTTGCTTCGGTATCGCGAAGGAAATCGGCCGGGATATACCTGCTGTAGTTCCATCCATCGAAGATTTCAACGTAAGGGTTTCAGCTTCAGCGCGCAGCCCAAGCGCGATCCAATTCGATTCGAGCAAGACGTCCGGGATTTCAGCGAATATCAAAGCGAGGAGGGGATTCAGGCCTTGCGACAGGGCATGACGAACTTGAGGAATCTGTTTTAAGGTTTTCATATCGATATAAGAAACGATCGTGGCATCATCCCCGGCGGTTTTTCGAGCCGATTGATAGGCCGGTGAATCGGACAGACTCTTGGTGTCCGGTTGTTTATGGCGATTCAATACCGATTCGATCGTTTCAGGCCGTTTGGACCATACGAATCGGTTTTCGATAATGACGTGAGCCTGCTCCTCTCCTAAGGAATGAATGGTATGGCCTTCGTATTCCCTGGAGGTCACAGCGCCCGGCGGGTTGTCATCCCTTGCGAAACCCAGGATGATATCGTGGAGTTGGTTGAGCGTTTTAACGTCTTTCGCTTCGATAATCAGCAAAACGTTGTCTTCCGGTAAGATCGCTAAAGTCACGCCTCCGCCAAAAATCTTTTGCACCCCTGTATGCCAATCAAGGCCGAGCATGGTTTCCAGATAGGCAATCACTCCCTGGAATTCACTGAAGCCGGACTGAGTCGTCAATTGCTGGTAGACGGGCAGCGACTTAACCGCCGCTTCAATCTTTTGACTGAGCAGTAAATCAAGCAAATCATCCGGCTGGGTCACTTCGAGCGTGATAATGGCGTTGGGGGGAATCCATTGAGCGGTTGGCTGCAAAGGCGTGGCGGCTTCGGATATTTGAAACATGACGGCTGAGAATAATAAACAGAGCGAAAGGACTTTTGTTCGATACATGAAATGCCTCCAGGGGATTTCGGGATGATCGGGATAGTCTTCACTATATATTAGTAAGAGAAAACCGGGAAAATGTTTCAAAAATAAAACGTTTTTAAATATATTGATATTTCAGAGCGTGAAAAAATTTACGTAAGTGCTATCTATTCAAGGAAATATGGCTCGATGCGTTCATTGTGCGCTCAGTCATGACAGACCCAGGTTAAATTAGACTCAATAATCCTTCTATCTTTCCGTTTTACATAAGATAACCTTACCTTACTGGATGGGATGTAAGGGAAAAACTGATTTTAAGCGAAGGAGAATTACAAAATGAAGAACCACAAGTCCTCTATCATCGCAGTTGTGGCGGTTTTCAGTATGATCGCATTTGCCGTATCGGATTCTTTCGCACAGCGGATGCAGGGCAGGCGGGGAGCGGGTCTCTCCGAACTGGATAAGCCCCCCGTTCCCAAAGACGATAATGAGAAGAAAATCCTGGGCATCCTGGACGATATTTATGCCAATCAATCATTCAGAAATGTGCCCAAAAGCGATGGGCGGGTTTTGCGGCTTTTCACCGAAACGATGAACGCTAAGAACGTGGTCGAGATCGGAACGTCGACGGGCATATCCGGTATTTGGTTCGGGATGGCGCTTCAGAAAACGAAAGGCAAGTTGACGACCTTCGAATACGACAAAAAACGCGCTGCCACTGCCAGGGCGAATTTCAAGCGGGCCGGAATGGCCGATTTGGTCACACTCATCGAAGGGGACGCTCATAAGGAAGTCGCCGTGCTCAAAGACCCAATCGATATCCTATTCCTGGATGCCGACAAGGAAGGCTATATCGATTATCTGGATAAACTCCTGCCGTTGGTCAAACCCGGCGGTCTGGTGATCGCTCACAACATCAATCCACGCATGGCCGACCCGAAATTCCTTGAAGCCATCAACACCAATCCCGATCTTGAAACCATCGTCAGGATGGAAATGAGTTTTTCACTCAAAAAGAGATAATATCAATCCAGTCATAAGATTGCCCATTGGACAAACCGCAAACTGAGAAAGGGGTGAATCGATCGCCCTTTTCTTCTTCACAAATACTATGAACGTACAAAATAACAACAATGATGTTTCACCCCGGTCGCTGGGATTATTCGACGTGATCTGCATCATCGTCGGGATCATCATCGGCAGCGCGATTTATAAAACACCGACATCGGTTGCGAGAGAACTCGGTTCGGGAGAATGGATTCTGTTCGTCTGGATGCTTGGCGGCGTCTTGGCTTTTATCGGCGCGTTATGCTATGCGGAGTTGGCGTCTGCCTACCCCAAGGAAGGCGGGGATTATTATTTCCTGCACCATACCTACGGATCGTGGGCGGGATTTCTCTACGCCTGGGGACGCTTGCTGGTTATCCATAGCGGCAATATCGCCATGATGGCTTATATCGCCGGGGAGTACGGCGAGCAAATTTATTTCTTCCCTCATGCCAAAACGGTCTATTCCATCATCGTGATTATCGGATTTACCGGGATCAACTGCCTGGGGCTGCGCGAGGGGAAATGGACGCAGAACATTCTTGCGTCCGTTCAAGTGATCGGCTTGCTCGCGATCGTCCTCGTCGCCTTCTTGATTCCTTCTTCCGCAGGCCGTCCCGTTCAGGAATCCGTCTCGACCGGCTTTGGATGGGGAACGTTCTTTTTCGCCATGATTTTAGTGCAAGTCTCCTACGGCGGTTGGAGCGATTGCGCTTTCGTGGCTTCGGAGATCAAGAATCCGGGAAAGAATATATTCCGCGCGCTTCTTATCGGACTTTCCATCGTCACGCTGGTTTACGTTCTGATCAATTCCGCGCTGCTTTATGCGATGGGCGCTGGTGGGATGGGACAATCGGAAGGCCTCATGGCTCAAATGATGGAGAGCCGCTTAGGAACGATTGGTGCAAGCATTATATCCGTTCTGGTGATCGTATGCGCGTTAGGATCCGTGAACGGGATGATTATCGTCGGGGGCCGAATCTACCATGCGTTTGGCCGCGATCATTCATTGTTTCAGTTTCTCGGACAATGGAATCGAAAAAAAGCGGTCCCCTTGATGGCGTTCCTGATTCAGGGATTCGTTTCGTGCGTGCTGCTGCTGTGGGGCCGTTTTGAAGATTTGGTCATATACACGTCCGCCGCGCATTGGTTGTTCATGTTGATGATCGGCGTCTCGCTGATCGTTTTACGAATTCGGGAACCGGCGGTGCCCCGGCCCTATCGGGTTCCGCTCTATCCACTCATCCCCGTATTCTATATCGTGATTTGCGGCGCGCTTCTGTACAGCAGTTTTAATTACGGGAACTTTGTCACACCGTATGGCGCGTGGATGGGTTTCGGGATCGTTCTCGCCGGTTTACCCGTTTACTGGATATCACAACGCTGGAGCAAGCAGCGCCAAGAATAAACCTGCCTGAATTGATTTCTATCGGTTTTCTCATTGACTTGGTTGACATGAAACGGCTTCGTGTGAGATAGTCGGTTGATTTCAAAGAATTGGAATTCGCATGAGACTCTCGAGCAGAATGAGATTGAAATAAGGAGAAACGATGATGAATGAACGAAGCGGTGAAATCGTATCAAGGCGAAAATTTATAGGCGGCGCTGCGGCGATTGCGGCCTCTGCGATGATGGCCCGAAACGCACAGGGCAGTCAGGGAGCGGATAAACCCAATTCCAAGTTTGGCGGCGTGCAGATTGGAGCGATTACCTACAGTTACCGAGGCATGCCCGGGACGGCTGAGGATATTCTCAAATATCTCGTTCAGTGCGGATTGAGTTCGGTCGAACTGATGGGTGATCCGGCAGAACAATTCGCCGGGAGACCGTCCACCGGCGGGCGGGGCCGTGGCAGACGAGGCCAGATGACCGATGAACAGCGGGAAGCACAGCGCAAAAGCCAGGAAGCACTTCTCAAATGGCGCTTGTCCGTTTCAATGGACAAGTTCAAAGCGCTTAGAAAAATGTACAACGACGCGGGCGTGAACATTCACATTGTCAAATTCGGCAGTATCGGCAACAAGAACATGACGGATGGTGAGATCGACTACTACTTCAACGTCGCCAAGGCGCTCGGGGCCAGGGGCATCACTCGTGAGATGTCGGAAGAAGCCGCCAAAAGGCTTGGGCCGATTGCCGACAAGCACAAGATTATGATCGGTTTTCATAACCACACGCAACTGAAGCCTACGACCTACGACGGGCCAATGCTGTCTCATGGAAAATACTTGGGGATTAACCTCGATGTGGGTCATTATGTCGCCGGGACCAATGAGTCCCCGATTCCCCTGATGATGAAGCACCACGACCGTATCCTCAGTCTTCACATCAAGGACCGGAAGGTCAATAACGGTCCGAACATGCCTTTGGGGCTGGGAGACACGCCGGTGTCGTTGATCCTTCAACTGATGAAGAAAGAGAAATGGACGTTTCCAGCCGATATCGAACTCGAATACGAGGTTCCCAAAGATTCCGACCCAGTGGCTGAAGTGACGAAGTGCGTTCAGTTCTGTAAAGCCGCGCTGGGTTAAACAGTTTACTTTGGTTGCTGGAGATACAGAAGAAAGAATAGATCATGAAAAAATTCATCGTCTGCTTAATCGTATTCGGTCTATGCAGCACGGTTGAAACCGCGCAGGGGCGTGAAAGAAAAGAGTATGACAGCGATCTTATCTATGATGAAAATAAGATTCCGCATTACGACCTTCCCCCGCTTTTGGTGACCGCAGAAGGCCGGAGGATCACAACGCCCGAAGAATGGAAGAACATTCGACGCCCGCAGATTCTCTCGCTGTTCAGCAATCTCATTTATGGCCGCGTCCCGGAACCTGAGAGTCCTATACAAATGGAGTTCGAGATCGATAAGAGCGATCCGAATTTCATGGGGGGCAAAGCCACTCGTAAAGACGTTGTGATTCGCCTCAGCAACGACAAGGGCAAGGCGGAAATGCTGGTACTCGTCTTCGTGCCGAACAATGCGGCCAAGCCGGTGCCTGCCTTTATGAAACACAGTTTCAATAACACCAAATCGCGCGATTTCGATGCCCATCCCGACCGGCCTGGCCGATTGAGAAACGGATGGCCGCTCGGTAATTTCTTCGATCGCGGTTATGGCTTCATCGCGGTGTATCAGCAGGACTTGGTCGGTCACAACGAAGTAGAATTTCTGAAAGGGATTCATTCACTGTTCTATAAAAAAGGACAGAGTTTTCCCAAAGCACGCGAATGGGGCGTACTTTCCGCCGTAGCTTGGGGCGCGATGAGAGCGATGGATTATCTGGAAACCGACGACGACATCGACCACACGCGCGTGGCGATCATGGGGCACTCGAAGATGGGGAAAGCAACGCTTTGGACTGCCGCCCAGGACGAACGTTTCGCCCTGGCGATTTCGGCGCAGTCCGGATGCGCGGGAGCGGCTCTCTGGCGCAGGAAATCCGGTGAAACGTTGAAGAAAATGATCACTCGCTTCCCTTACTGGCTTTGCCGAAACGCATGGAAATTCGTGAACCAGGAAGACGATCTGCCTGTCGATCAGCACATGCTGCTGGCCTGCATCGCGCCGCGTCCCGTATACGTGCATAGCGGTGTCCGAGATACGTGGGCAGACGGGAGGGGCGAGTATCTTTCCGCCTATCATGCGAGCGAGGTGTACCGTCTGCTTGGAAAGAAGGGGCTGACCTCTGAGTCGTCGCCGCCAGTCGGCAAAGCGATCATTGAAAGTGATGTTGGATACCACATCCGGGAGGGTGGTCATTCCATCGATTCGTTCGATTGGGAACGGTTCCTGGAATTCGCCGATTATCACCTGAAAAAATAAGTGCGAATCGATACCATAGGGCTTGATTTATAAAACGGTCTTATGTTATGTTAGCCATCTGAAGACGGGTGAAAATCCCGTTATGTCTACTTCCGGAAAAAATACTTTCGCCGTCGTTCCTTGGAGGAATGGCGGTATCTTTTTGTCCGGCAGGCTGTTCGCTTTCGGATCGATATGTTGTAATTGGTTATCCGGTTGGAGCATAATAGATACAACTGGATGTATGATTTGGAAAGTGGTTGACAAGTTTCTATCCAGTATGAGACAATCGATTGTACTCGATGATCTGAGTTCATTGGGAGCAAGTCTCTTGAATAGCGATAATCATATCTCAACGAGTTAATAGAGGGGCATCATGACAAATTATTCTCCAATCAATCGCCGACGCTTTATGCAAACCATCCCTGCTGCCGCTGGAACGCTGTCGCTCGCCGCTACCGCCGCTCAGGAAAAGAGCAGGATCGTGGAGGTGCATCGTCCCGGAATAACCGGTGAAAACAATCGCCCGGATCCCGTGGGTGCGCAAGAAATGCTGGATAAAGCAATGCGGGAATTCACCGGAGAAAAATCCCGGCGCGATCAGTGGGCGACGTTCGTATCTAAGGATGATGTGGTGGGATTGAAGGTTAACGGACTCGGCGGCCGTTTGCTGTCAACCAAAAAAGAACTCATTCAAGCCATAATCAAGGGACTCTTGGAATTAGGCGTCAAAGAGAATAATATCATCGTATGGGACGATCGCGTTCGATGTATCAAATCCATCGGTATGGATGAGAATCTGGGCAAAACGGGTGTACGAGTCTATCCGACGAATCACCCCTCCATTGGCTGGGAAGAAAAAGAGACTGATTTCGGTTCTGCCTCCGCCAATCTTTCCAAGATTCTCACGCAGCATATTACCGCCTTTATCAATCTTCCGATCATGAAAGATCACCGTTATTCGGGAACGACTCTCTCCTTGAAGAATATTTCTCACGGGATCACCAACCGCTCTGGACGGTTCCACACCAACAATTGCAATCCTTTTATCGCGGAAATCAACACTACTCCCGTCGTTCAAAAGAAATATCGCCTGACGATTCTGGATGCCTTTCAGGGATGTTTTGACCGAGGCCCGATGTATTCTCCTGTGGGTCTAATCAACTATGATTCCCTTTACATCGCCACGGACCGCGTCGCCCTGGATACGGTCGGAACCGCCCGAATCGAAGCCGTTCGCAAGGCACGCGACCTTCCTCCGGTTGCGGAAGCGGGCCGCCCGGCAACCTACATCGCCGAAGCGGAAAAACTTGGATTAGGGAATCGAAATATGGAGAGAATCGATCACCGTACCTTAGAAGGGTAGAACTGGTTCAAAGAAATTGGCTGATAGTCAATCATCGAATAAAAGGAAAGAACAATGAACAAAATATCACGCCGTGCATTTGTGAAGAAATCGACAGCCGTCGCTTCGGGCGTATTCGTTCTCCCCCGTTTCAGCATCGCAAAATCCGGGGCCTCTGCCAACAGTAAAATTAATATCGCCGTCATCGGTGTCGGTGGCCGGGGATCTGCCAGTTTGAAGGGATGCAGGGACGAAAATATCGTCGCGCTTTGTGATGTGAATGAAGCAACGTCTAAACGCGATGTTGCGAAGCATCCCGAAGCCAAATTCTTCAAGGATTATCGTGTCATGATGGATAAGATGGGCAAAGAGATCGATGCCGTGTGTGTTGCCACGCCCGACCATAGCCACTTTGCCGCCGCAATGGTCGCGATGCAGAATAAGAAACACATCTATGTTGAGAAACCGTTGGCGCATAATGTCTGGCAGGTCCGAACGCTGAAAAAGGCCGCTCGTTATTACAAAGTCATCAGCCAGATGGGAAACCAGGGGCACGCCACCAACGGGATTCGCCTCATTAAGGAATGGTACGACGCGGGAGTACTGGGAAATGTCACTGAAGTGCTCGCCTGGTTCAACGGCCCAAATTTCAAAGGGAGTTATTTTTCAAAACCGGATAGTTATCCCCCTAAACCCGATCCCGTTCCGGAGACGCTGACTTGGGACCTTTGGCTTGGACCGGCATCGAAGCGTCCTTACAGTAAATCTTATTTACCTCGTCACTGGCGTGGCTGGTTCGACTTCGGTAATGGCGAGCTGGGTGACTGGGCATGTCATACGCTGGACGGTCCCTTCTGGACATTGAATCCCGGAATGCCGAACCTTGTGAATGCGGATGTATGCTCCACACCGACGCCGAAAGGCTTCGTGCCGGATCGATCCGTGATTCGTTTTGAGTTTCCCGCTCGCGGGAAGAAACCGCCCGTCACGCTCAAATGGCATGACGGCGGTTTGAAACCTGACCTTCGCCCCGAATGGGGTTTAGATAAACTGCCTGGAAGCGGGATGATTATGGTCGGCGATAAACTTTCACTGATGACCGGTGGACGCCCCAACGATCCCAAATTATTGCCTGACAAAGCGTGGAAGGAATTTTCCAAAAATCCCCCGGAAAAAACGATACCCCGTATCGAAGGCGGCCCTTGGGCAGAGTGGCTCTCAGCGATCAAAGGCGATGGCCCACTGCCCGGTTCCAACTTCGACTATTCCTCGGAACTGACGGAAATGGCGCTGCTGGGTGTGATGGCACAGCGTTTCAATACACGCATCGAATGGGATACGAAGAACATGAAAGTGACGAACGATCCCAAACTGAACGCCTATATCAATGAACCGGTCCGAAATGGATGGGAATTTGGTAAGGAAGTTTGGTAGACCGTCCGATTAAAAGTTAGGCCTCGCAAACGAAATGGCAAGATTGAAGTATATATAAGGAAGCCTTTTACGATATCTTATGGAAGCGATTTCACTTCCAGTCGAGCCAATTTCAGTTAGTCCCAAAAGTCAAAATCCACAACCAAGCGTTAATCGAAGATAATCTCACCAATTTTTCGTTTGCGAAGATCATTTGTGATTCTTCATGGAAACTCAACCGCTTTCCAATTTCGTCGCTGTGTCACCCTCCTGATAAAAGGGTGGAAAATAGAGTGTAAAAAGTAAAAGCGCTACGGAGTCCTAGACAAACGAAACCCACTACCGCTGTTCCTGTCGTTGTGGTTGTAGTCGATACGAACCGCCGAACGGCAGTACCTGGCGATGATGTAATGACAACCACCACGAAGAACCCTGTACTGGTCCAGGCCATAAGATTGACCTTTTGGGTCAACTATAGGTGTCGTAGGATAATCTCCTAACCAGTCTTGGCACCATTCCCACACATTGCCACTCATGTCAAACAACCCCCACAGGTTTGGTGATTTTAATCCTACTGGTTGTGATATTCCTCCATTTTTTTCATACCAACAATATTGTTTCATTACGTCTTCCGCATCGCTGTCTCCCCAATAAAAACGTTCTGTGGTCCCTGCACGGCATGCGTATTCCCATTCTGCTTCTGTTGGCAAGCGAAACGTTCCTTGGCCCATCGCGTTCAGTTTGGTGATAAACGTTTGGCAATCGTTCCACGAGATGGTGACGGCGGTCGAAAAATGAGCTTGTGGCGGTCGAAAAGTGCGGTATTT
>CAZSIZ010000111.1:0-17921 GCA_964606645.1 uncultured bacterium | reverse complement strand
GTTACGAATCTCAATGATTTCACACTCATCCGGAATCAATTCCTCCACGGTAACTTTCTCACGACTTTCTGAAAAAATAAGGGCATCACTTTTTTTGTGGAATTGAAATGGGGCCTTGAAGGCCCCATTTCGTGATTGAAGTAACAAAGAGAAAACGTGAACGATCAGCCCGGTTTCCAGCCTTCATCGCCAGTGTACTTTTTGCCGCCTGGTACGGCGGTGTTCGGTAGGTCGATGTTCTTCAATTCGTAGTAGATCGGGTATTTCTCGTCGGAGTTGTAAGCCATATCCCAGTTGTATTCCTTGCCGGTGTAGCCCGCCATACGGCCCATCATCGCGGTCATGGTGCTCTCGGCGACATTACGCGACTCGTTGATGAGACTACCGCTGCGGATACTGGCGATCAGGTCGGTGTGTTCCTGGACGTACGGCGCGCCTTTTTTCTTGCTTTTCCACTCACTCGATCCCGATTTGATCCAGTTACTGCAGTTGGATTGGCCTTTCGTGCCCTGAACCGCTTCCTGGACGCGGCTGTTGGGGCGTTGGTACTGGCTGCAGAGGCTGAACATCCTCATTCCGTTGGGATACTCGAACTCAACGGCGTGATGGTCCCAGATATTGCCCCGCTCCTGCCAGGCACAGCCACCGACCGCGAAAGCCTTGACCGGATGCGCGCCCATGATCCAGTTGATAACATCGATGTTGTGGACGTGTTGTTCCAGTATATGGTCGCCCGACAGCCAGAGGAAATGATACCAACTGCGAATCTGCCACTCGATGTCGGTCATACCGGGTTTTTGGTCGCCGAAGCCAATCGGACCACCACACCAGAAGGCCTGGGCGTTGACGATTTCACCGATGGCCCCGTCGTGGATACGGCCGATGGTTTCGATGTATTCTTCCTGATGGCGGCGCTGTGTTCCGGCAGCGATGGATAAACCGAGCCTTTTCGCTTTCTTACCGGCGGCGATGATCCGGCGGATTCCGGGAGGATCGACGGCGGCCGGTTTTTCCATGAAGACGTGTTTTTTTGCGGCGACGGCGGCTTCGAGCGTTTCGGGCCGATAGCAGGGAGGCGTCGCCAGGATGACGTAATCGACGTCCGTCTTGACCAGGTCTTTATACGACTTGAAGCCGAGGAAACACTGGTCGTCGTCAACGGTGTTGTCCATCTTTGCCAGTTCTTTTTTTGCCAGTTCGATTTTTTCGGGGAAGATATCGCTCAAGGCGGTGATCTTCACATTGTCGGAAGACTGCAAACTATTCATCGCCGCCCCGCGTCCCCGGCCTCCACAGCCGATCAGGCCGACTTTGATCGGGGCCTGAGCGCGCGCGTCTTTGGAACTCAACACGTTGAACGCGGTGATCCCCGCTGCCGTTATCGCGCCATTCTTCATAAAACTACGTCGCGAACGATCCTTTTTTTCAGTCATTTTTTTTACTCCCCATCTGTTTTTTTATGAATACAGAATATCATGGTGAACCTATGATATTCAAAAAAGATGAAATCCTCCTTTCTTTCTAGCATAAAAAAAAGCGTTTCTCTACTATTGTGGACCGTTTCTTCCCTTTTCTTCAAGACGTTAATCCCGGTATAAGCCCAGTATTTTCATGCACGCCGATTGGTACTCACCTATTTCCTTCCCGGGCAGACTCGAATAAGATAAATCAGGATTTAGGATCTTATCAGTCAAATCGATCGCAAAACAGTCACGAATTTTTTGAGAGGAATGGTGGGTCGATAAGGCGCGACCCACCCTACCTAACTTCCAGCCTGCTTCGTTTTTTTGTCAGAAACACCGGGATTACCACCCCGGCCTATCAGGATGACCAGGATTTAAGGATGAACAGGATAAAACCTTTGTTATCATCCTGCATATCCTTCCATCCCGACCATCCTGATTCAGACAATTAAAGCTGAACCATTTAACTGAAAACTTAAAAAAGGTACTTACAGTGGGCGGTGATGGTGTGAAAGACAGCGGAAAGACCTTTCGGTGGATGGCGTTCCTTCTGCTGGTATTATGGCTGGTTCTGCATACGGTCTGGCGTCTGCTCGACCACACACCGCCACGCGGGGACCAAGTCACGTATTCGATCGGGGCGTTGAACATTCTTCGCGTTTGGCCGCTGTCCTGGATTGAATTTTATCGTGCACTCAATGACGTCACCCATACCTCCAGGCCTCCAGGAGGCAGCCTGTTTCTCTCCCCTTGGTTCGCTCTTTTCGATGGCGATCTCAATAAAATTAATACCATCACCGTTCTCTGGCACGCAGCGTCGTTTGGGGTGATCTATTTATTGGGTAAACGATTTTTCAACCGGGAAACCGGCTTACTGGCGGCGCTGTTTTTTGTATCACTGCGTGTGATCTACAATTTTGAGATTCATCCCGAATTGTATTTCATGACGCTGACGCCACTGGCAATTCTGATTTGCAGCCATCTGTGGGATGAAAAACGCAGCCGATGGCTTTGGTGGCTGGCGATGGGAATCGTTACGGCTGTCGGGCTGCTGTGTAAGTGGATTTTTTTGATCTACCTGCTTGGACCGATGCTGTTGATGGTTGTCGATCTCATTCGCCGGGCGCGTCGTGATGGGGATATCCGATGGTTTTTCCGGTCGGGAGTCGAAATAGCCCTGATGCTGGTTCCGGTGGCGTTGGTGGCTTTTTTCTGGTACTGGCCGAACCGGGTTGAACTCACATCCGCATTCGCTACTATCGCTCAGGAAAGACAATTTACGCCATTCAATACCGGCTGGACGTGGCAGGTTCCTTTCTTTTATCCCATCGATTTTTTTAAGCTAAATAAATTTATTCCCTCCTTTTTTGCCTTGATTGGTTTGTGTGTTGCTCTAAATCAAATCCTGTTCAATTCAAAAGCGCTATCGCTCAAAGAGCGCAATGGCTATTCGTTGATTTTGTCCAGCCTGGGGGGATTCTGGATTTATACGACGATCGGCTATCAGAACATTCCTAATAAATATTTGTATCCCTTACTACCGCTCATTGCTCTTGTTGCGGTTCGGTGGATTTCATTGATTCCTTGGAGAAACGCTCGACGTGTATGCCAAGCCGTAATTCTGGGATACGCGCTTTTTTGTGCGTTTTGGATTCATTTTGCGCTACGATCGTGGGTGGTAGAATCAGGTCCGTCCGTTCTACCGCAAAAGGGATGGATCGATCCGGATCGGGCTTTACTGTATCACACGGTTCCGATGAGCTGGCCTCCCCACACACAAGCATTTCCTCAAGAAGCGATCGCGGAGACGATTGCAGAGTTGGAAGAGGATGACTCCGCACCGGGGCGGATTACCATTCTGCCAAATATCTATCATTTTCTTTGGCGTAACAACCGAGTCGCGCTAAAAACCCAATTGCCCAATTTCGAGACGCAACCTGTTTCCCATCCCGGCTTGGGACTGATGCGTCTTTACCAATCCCGTTACCTGTTGACTGGCCGGGCGAGAGTGCTGCACGAGACTTACAGCAACTTAGACCCAGCGAATCGATTGACACTTTTGCTGAACCGATACATCGAACGCGCGCCGGATTGGTTCTGGAGTCACTACCGCTTGGTGAAACGGTTCCATATACCGTACACGCATTCCGAATTGCAACTCTATCGCCTGGAACGCCCACACGATCGAGAATCCACCGCCGCGCTCTGCAATCTTTGGATCGCCGAACACCTGGGCGAACCGGAAGCGTGGGCGCAAATTAAAAATATCTGGGGGGGACGGCGCGACGGTGAGCTCGCTCAACGGGCAAAAGCGATTGAAGCGGTTTTGAGGGACAAGAACGAAACTGACGCCATTTCTCTGATCGAACGGTATCATCACGTTCCGAACCTTTACCCTTACGAACGGATGGAAATGGGGGCGTTGGCGCTGGAATACGATCGAGCCGAAATTGGGATTGAATGGTTGAAAAACAGTTCGGAGAACGAATCGGCCTGTGCGTGGAGGACCGCGATTCTCCTGGGCGAATGGTTCGAGCGTCAGAACGAAATGGAAACCGCGAAGGATTACTATCTGCGTTCCTGGCGGCTGCAGCGCGAACGGCCCGAAGCGCTGCAAAAACTCGAGGCACTCGCTCTGACAACGGGAGATCATGACGGCAGGAATTTTTACAATCGTCTTATCGATTCGACCATTCAAATTCTCAACCAGAACCGGCATCCCATACACTACCGAAACGCGGCTGAAATTCTACTTCAGAACGACAGGACCGAAGACGCCCTGTGGTTCGCCCAGCAGGATTTTCTTGTTGGGCGGAATAAAACCGCCAGTGTAATTCAGTATCACGAAGCGCAACAACGTCTGGGACTGAACATTCCGGACTACCAATCGATTCCTCTACCGAATCAACCGGTCTCGCTTAAGACCGGCGGGGTTCACGTTTTTCCCTTTCTCAATCTGAAAGAAGGCGTGTACCGGCTGTCCTGGAAGCACCGGATCGAAGCATCGCCTCTACACCTGTCGTATTCTATCGACGACGCCACTGCGGAATTCCAAACATACGATTCACGGAACCAGGCTGACGGCGGGATGTATGTCTTCGATTCATCCGCCTGGCGCGACCGGCTGCGGATCGACTGTCAATCGGGGGAGGCGGAACTGTGGGATTTCGTCTTACAGAAAATCCGGATGGACCTGCCGTTGATCGACCGGGACAAGAACATTCTCGTGAAGCGCCGTTGGACACAACACGAAAGAATCGAACCGGATGGCGGTTTTTCATTCGATATCGAAGACGACCGGCTGCAACTGGATTTCCCGGTCGAGACCGATCCCAGGGCTTGGGATACGATCGAAATTCGATCGCGCGGGCTAGCGTCACGAAGCAGTGGGGCGATTGCTTCCGCCACATTTACGCTGTTCGTGCGCGGTAACGGAGTCAGTGAAAAACCGATTGTCTTCCATCAGGCGATTCGGGATGGAGTTTCGAGGATTCGGTTTCCCGATGAGGCGAAAGCCTATCCTTTCCAAACCGGAATGCGTGTGTTTGCGGAGAACTTGAAACCGGGCATACGTAGACGGCTCGAGCGCGTAACGTTTATTCGGAAATGATCTTTCCGCTTGTTCGATAACATTCGATTTTATACTGCCAAGAAAATCATCTTGTCATCGATCCTTTTTGTATTGCCATCCTAACTCCTCAGGATCATCGTCCGCCTTACGGCGCGACGCGATGGAACCAGAGAGAGGAAACATGGTTACACGACATTATTTATAACCGTTTTCCGGATCGACTTGAATAATGAGAAATTAAACCCTAACTCCTAAACCCTGTTTTTACGGATTGATGATGATTTTATTGCGTTCGGTGGAAGCCATTGCGTTCATGGCCTGGTGGATATCCGAGAGTGGGAAGCGGTGAGTGACGGCTTTTTCGGGATCGATCAATCCGCGTTCGATCAACGAAACGGCCTTCTGCATCGCCATCGGATTGGTGCCGAAACTGGAATCCATGCGCGCTTCGAGGAAGTGGGTCAACCCGCCGTCCAGTTCGAAGGTTTCGTGAGTAGTAATCCCGAAGACATTCCACCGCGTCCCCCGCCGCAACAGGCTCACCATGAGCCGAACCGCCTCGATCGGACCGGCAGACTCGACCACGAGATCGGGACCGTCGGGAAGGATATCACCGATCGCTTCTTTCGCGTCGCATGTGTTGGGATTGACTGTGTGGGTGGCTCCCAGTTCTTTGGCGGTATTCAGGGCGTAATCGCTGATATCGACGGCGATCAAGCGCCCCGCGCCCGCCGCTTTGGCGATCATCAGGCAATACATCCCGATCCCGCCCGCGCCGATGACGACCACATCGTCGCCCAGGGTCATTTGTGAGAAATGAATGATCCCTTTCCAGGCTCCGCTGACGGGTTCTGTCTGACACCCGGCGTCGAAACTGACAGATGGCGGTTTGTGGAAAAGCGTCTGGACATCGAAAACGGTGTATTCGGCAAAACTGCCGGGGCGCGTTTCCGGGGGACCGTCGCCACCGGTCGTGTAGGAATGCTCGCAGTAGTGGGTGTTGCCCACCCGGCAGTGATGGCAGAATCCGCAGTAACCACTGGGTTGGACGATGACCTCATCCCCCGCCTTGAAACAATCGACGCCCGGTCCGGTTTTTTCGACCACGCCCGCCGGTTCGTGTCCGGGAATCAGGGGAAAGTTGACGTTGCGGCGGATGCCTTTGGTCGCCTTGAAATCCGTCGCGCAGAGTCCGCATGATTTAATCCGGACCCGCGCTTGACCCGGTCCCGGTTCGGGAACGGGCACATCTTCCAAAACCAGTTCGTTGAAATCTTTGAGTACGGCTGCCAGCATGATTCGCTCCCTTGCATGATTGTTTAATTCTCATACCGATACGATCGAATTTAAAATTCGGAAGAACCGTGGATCGGATTTATTCAATCCTGCCCACACGTTCGAAATCGCTGCCACGCAAGGTCCGTTCGACGACGGAATTGCATTTGACGGCGCACACGTTGTTTTTACCGACACGCGACCGCTCGACGGCCGAGACGATGGGCGGCACGCTGTCGAACGAGACGGCGGCGAGGTTCGTGCAATCCAGGATCAATTGTTTGGGTTTGTGATTTTTGACTTCCTGAACGATGCAATCACCCAGTTCCATGCCGTTTGGCTTTTTCAGAATTCCGGTGATTTTTAACGTTAATACATTCTCATGGGTGACGATTTCAATATTCATGTCAACGACCTATTTATCGCTAGGATTGAAAACGGACGGCGGATTGCCCATTTCCGGTGTATAGATTATCCCGTTTGCACGGATGCGTGAAGACACTGATGAATGATTCGTAAGGTTTCGGCCTAATTTCAGGAAAGCACGAAGAGAGCGGCATTGGCGCGTAGATTGGGCATGAATGTAATTTTCTTACCGTGACAGAAATAAACCGATTGTACGATCGGATGGGATTTGATCGTACAAAGACGAACGAAGTCCTTGATCGTAAGGAACTGGATGTTAGGCCCTTCATACCATTCGTAGGGCAATGCTTTCGTCACCGGGGCGCGGCCGAGGAAGAACATCTGCATCCGTGCCCGCCAATAGCCGAAATTGGGGAAACTGACGATTCCTTTTTTCCCGACACGCAGCATCTCGCCGATTACCAGCGCGGGCTTATGAATTTCTTGCAACGTTTCGCTTAGGATGACGTAGTCGAACGATTTGTCTGGATAATCGGCCAACCCCGTGTCGATATCGCCGTGATGGACGGCCATCAATCCTTTGTGAATACAGGCATAGACCTTCTCTTCGGATACCTCCACCCCGGCTCCCGTAATTCCTTTTTGTTCCTTGAGCCGTTTAAGAAGATTGCCTTCGCCGCATCCCAGATCGAGCACTTTACTGCCCTCTTCCACGATGCTGCAGATCAAGTCGTGTTCGATATTATAGAGAGAGGAATTGGTTTGGGGTTGAATCTCAGACGGCATTCGTTAGTCGAGCCTCCGGCAGATGGATCAGGAAATCCCGGATCATCTGAGTTTGCTGATCGCATTCCAACAGAAACGCATCGTGACCGTACTCGGTCTTAATCTCACAAAAACTGGCCATAGCGCCGATCCCTCTAAGCGCCGTCACGATTTGCCGCGATTGGTAGGACGGATAAAGCCAGTCACTGCTGAAGGAAATAACGAGAAAATTCGTGTTCACGGCGGGACGTATCGCATCGATCAAGGATTCGTGATCGTTGGACAGATCGAAATAATTCATCGCTTTCGATATAAAAAGATAGCTGTTGGCGTCGAAGCGCTGGGTAAACGATGCGCCTTGATGCTGCAAGTAACTTTCCACCTGAAAATCAGTGATGAAATCGAAACTGACACGCTGGCGGTTTTGCAAGCGCCGCCCGAATTTCTCGTGCATGGTCCGATCGCTCAGGTAACTGATATGGCCGATCATGCGCGCCACGGCGAGGCCTCGTACCGGGGGTTCTGAATCGTAGTAATCGCCGTGATTCCAGTTGGGATCGGCGATAATGGCCTGACGTCCCACCTCGTTCAACGCAATGTTCTGCGCGGAATGAATCGCCGTGGAAGCGATGGGGATCGCCGAACGCACCCTCTCCGGATACGACACCGCCCATTGCAACGCCTGCATCCCTCCCATCGATCCGCCGGATACGCATAACAGTTGGGGGATTTCGAGATAATCGAGCAGCCCTTTCTGGGCGTTCACCATATCCTTGATGGTAATGACGGGAAAGGAAAGGGCGTAAGGTTTCCCGGTTTTGGGATCGATGGACGAAGGGCCGGTCGATCCCCGGCAACCGCCAATACAATTGGAACAGATCACGAAATATTTCTCGGTATCGAACGCCTTTCCCGGACCGATGAAATCATCCCACCAACCGGTTTTCTTATCGTCATCGTGATAGTATCCGGCGGCGTGATGATCGCCGGAGAGCGCGTGCAGGACTAAAATAGCGTTATCCTTCGCGTCGTTTAATTGTCCATAAGTTTCGTATGCCAGGGTGATCGGTCCCAGTTTTTGTCCGCATTCAAGCAGCAATTCGTTGGGCGGTTCAAACAGCGTAACGAATTGTTCGGACACCGGGCCGATCGATCGTCCGGCGTGTGGAGTGGTTGCCATGATTACTTGCTGTTTCCTTTTTACGATAATCGGTTGGGCGAATAAGAAAAAGTGTTCGCCAGAACCATCCCATTTCCAATCGGGACAGTTCGAGCACCAATTACGGTCCACTATTCATTTTATAGTGTCTTCGTTGTAACCCAAGGGTCATTCTAACCGTAACAAGACCGGATAAGGAAAAGTGACGAGATTAGGGCCGCTTCAACCAATGCGGATTGAAGCGTGGTAACAGATCAGCCGTGTGGAGTACCAAGTCCTCCCTCCCAAGCCTGGGGGAGGGATTATTCACTTCAGTCTGCTGACCAATTATGAATAATGATTAAATGGCGTTTAAGGCTTGATCGAAGTCATCCAAAATATCTTCGATTGCTTCGATACCGACGGAAACTCGAACCAAGTCCGGGGTGATGCCGTTTGCCAGCCGTGCTTCTTCGGTAAAACTGACGTATTGTGATGAGCCGGGATGGATGACCAGTGTTTTGCTGTCGCCCAAGTTGGCGAGATGGTAAGCGAGTTTGACATTCCGAATGAAATCAAAACAATTCTTCTGGTTTTCCAGACCGATCGTAAGCAGCGCGCCAAATCCTTTACCCTGAAACTGCGCCTTTGCGCTTTCATGGGCTGGATGATTCGGCAATCCGGGGAAATTCACCCATTTCACTTTGGGGTGTTTATCCAGAAATTCGGCCAGTTTGATGGCGTTGCTCTGATGCTGCCGCATACGCAGCGCGAGCGTATCAAGCCCGATTAAGGTCAGGTACGAATGGAATGGGGCCTGGGTCGTGCCGAAGTTGATGTGTATTTCACGCCATACTTTATCGATATAGGCCAGTTTTCCTTTGCGTTCCTTAAAAAGTTTGAAGTCTGGATATTTATCTTCAGGCCAATCGAACTTTGCTGCATCGATCACGACGCCCCCCACCGCCGAACCATGTCCATTCATATATTTTGTGGTGGAGTGCACGACGATATCGGCGCCATGCTCGATCGGCTGAATGAGGTACGGAGTGGCCAGGGTGTTGTCTACGATAAGCGGTGCTTGATTGGCATGAGCCAGCTTGGCGAGTTGGCTGATATTGGGGATATCCATTTTTGGATTCCCAATGGTCTCAACAAATAGAAGTTTGGTTTTTTCCGTAACGGCGGCCTTCCAGGCGTCGATGTCATTGCTCTCAACTCGCTTGACTGTGATTCCGAACTTAGCGAGCACATTGTTGTAGAGCAGAAAAGTCGACATGAACAGAGAATTCCCGGATACGATCTCGTCACCCGATTTGCAGATCGCCATGATCGCATCCGTGATTGCGGCCATACCCGAACTGGTGACCACCGCCTCCTGGCCATTCTCCAGCAACGCCATCCGTTTTTCCAAGGCTTGATTCGTCGGATTGCGAAGCCGTTGATAAATAAATCCGGGCTGCTTGCCCGCAAATACGTCCGAGAGTTCCTCCGCCGTTTCAAACCGATGTGAAGCGCTTTGATAAATCGGCGCTAATGTTGAGCTTTCCCATTGTCCGGGAGTTTGCGCCCCATGAATCACAAGCGTTTCAAATTTCCATTTGTTCTCAGACATTTTTTTCTCCTCAAAATTTGAGATTAGAGTTGTATGGCAGATACTATCGGGAAATCCGGGGAAAAAATCATCGATAACCACCAGTAATCAACATAATAGTCATTTTCTATAAAACACATAGATATTAGAATGAAATTAACGGTTATCAGACTGTCTGAACCGTATGGACACCAGTCCCTATTATATCCGTCAATTCTCTATCACTCTTGAAAAACGGTTAAATCCAGTTATTCGATATATGGTTTCTTTATTCGTTCTTGTTCGTTCGTTTCATAGATACGTTATGCGGCCTATCATTTTACTGATGGAGAAAACCAATAATGCGAAAATTGATCTGCTCTTCTTTCCTGATACTCGCGATGTTCATCCCGACGCTACCTGCCGTAAATTCCGCTGTTGAGAATGAGAAACCGTCATTTGATGAAAAACATCGCCAAGCAGTATCGAAAAGTCCAGAGGATATCGTATTCACCATCAAGTTGAAAAGCAATAAAAAGAAGTTCTATTTGGGAGAACTCGTCCCACTTGAGTGCTCGATTTCATGCACCGCACCTGGATCGGCTGGTGTTTACAATTTTCATAGTGTAAGATCCATAACCGCTGGAAATGTCACGTATCACATAACCCCAACAGACCTCGTCGTAGATCCCTTATGCGAATACAACCACTCAAATCCTCATTTCTTACACGCAATTTCATGGACTGTAATCAATTTTAAGATATCCGAAAAACCAATCACATTTCCCGTTTTCCTCAACAGCAAACTGCGTTTCGACAAACCTGGAATTTTTAAACTCTATACCGATTTGAAGATAGAAAAAGGAGATCCTTTTCAACCAAGACAACCAGGAATTGATTACAGAATTACGGTAACATCATCCAATACGCTCGAATTTGAACTCATTCCCCCCGATCCGATCTGGCTGCAAAAAACAATTAAAAACGCCGTTTTCACGATCGAATCGAATTACGCACATCTTCAATCTAAAGTATCGGACGCATGTTTCGCGCTTCGTTCTCTTTACACCAAAGAAGCCGCCAATGAAATAATCCGCTTGCTGGGTACGGTGAACGACAGTAAGGCGTCAAAAATCGTTCTCGGTTTGGCGGGATCACCTCATCAGGAATACATCGTCGCAGAAATGGAGCGAAGTTTAGTTGCGACGGATTACCCGGTCACAAACCGTTTCATGGAAATGCTGATGCGGCTGAAGTGGATGACCGTGAAATCCAAAAAGAAACCGGAAGCGATAAACGAAAAGCAGGAGCAAAAAGTCAAACGTATTACATCTTTTCGCGATAAAGAATTTGAAAAATATGCGGATGCTACTTGGAAGCAATTGGCAGCCAATGTGTTAAAGAAAAAAGGCAAAGCATTGGCCGTCAGTCTTGACACACTAATCGTTCGGAACGGCGCTTCCAAGGATTTTGATGACTCTCTCGAATATCAAGCATTAATCGAAATATTTCCAACCCTACTCCCCGCTCTCTTCCACGAACTCCCACAATCCACCCAGGAACGCCTGCTGATCTATCATTGGCGTTATATCGCAAGTCCCGCGATGCTGCCGGTTTTACGAAAGATGATTTCCACTCCACCATTGGAAAAAACCTTTTCTAAAAGTTCGGATATCGCAGTGAAACGGCTTTACGAACTCGCTCCCGAAGAAGGGAGACAAATCATCCTGGCGGAGATAAAAAAACCACGTCTCAATTTATTGATCGAAAGCCTGGGAATCCTGCCTGAAAAAACACTGCCTGAATTTGATGAAATATTCGTAAATAACTTGACCGAAGAGAAATCGGATACGATATGCTATCTAATCAAGCGCTATGCCTCCCCCGCCATTTACCCCCGAATTAAGCGTATCTACCAAGCCAATCAGGACAAGTTTAACGGAGGAAAAGCCGATATTGCCGTCATTGCATATTTGATGCGAAACGATCCGGCTTACGGAGCACAATCGATCAGGGAAATTCTCGCGCGCCAATCCTATATCGGCCAAGATAACATTCTCGAATGGGTCGCGAGTTATAATATGTATCCCGAATTGGAAGAGATCGCGATTGAATGCCTCGACGATCCCAGACCGGATATCGTTAGCGGTGCTTTGCGTATGCTAAAACGGCATGGTTCCGCCAGAGTAGAAGACGTGCTTTGGCAGCGATACCGGCAATTGCATGAGAAATGGAAATACCGCTTGAACGAATTCAAGCCAACAAATAAATTGTCGAACAACCATGATAAGCACGAAAACCAATTGTTTGGTGCGCTCGTGGAAGGCTATGGCTGGCATATCGATATCCAAAAATTAAAGGAACTAAAAAAGTTAAGTATGAAGGATTCCGTTAGGAAAAGAGCAGACCGTATAATGGATGATCTTTCCAAGCCTCCATCCATCGGGATATGGATGAATAACGAAAAGATATTTTTCAGAGTTGGTTACTGTAATGAGTTCGTTCTGGAAGATATCAAAAAAAACTAATCCAATATCCTCCAGGGACTCTTTTTCATTGGAAAGTGCTTGGCGGTAGAAACTTTTTTGGATTTAAAGAAGAATGTGATGACTGCTTTGAGAGAATCAAGCAATTCCTTGAAAACCACAATATGAGTCTTGAAATACCGGACACAGAGGCCAATAACACAAAATGAAATCAACGATATTCTCCGTCCACATTCGCCTGCTCGTATTCGTAATACTAGCCGTATCACTCGGCGGCTGTGTGGAAAGCCAGAAGCGGTCGCAGGCCATTCGGGAAACCGCTCCACTTCGCAGCGCGGCGCTTGACGATCTCTTCGTGCTTCAGGATTACCGGGCACACAAGAACAGTTTCGTCGAAAGTCCCGCCCGGCATATCGGCACGTGGACGGAAAAATGCTATCGCTATACGCTGCTGGACGCCGAGGGAGAAGGTTCGATCCGCCATATCTGGTCCACGCGGGGCGGCGGCGAACCGTACTTCGAGTGGGAATTCTACGTGGACGGCGAAAAAACGCCTAGCGTTCACGGGACCGATGAAGATTTGATACGGGCGGCGGAACGGTACGGCGTACCGGTGGCTCCCGCCAATTCCGTGCCCCTGCTGAAACGCGATTTCAACCTCTTTCTGCCCATCCCCTTCGAGAAAAGTATCCGCATCGATGTGGTTCAGCGGAATCCGACATTCTGGCTGTGGTTCTGTCAGATCGACTACCGGCTGGGCGACGATTCCATGAAGGGCGTCCGGGCGTTCAGCGAGGGTACCGGGAAGGATTTGAAACTATCCTATATCGGGATACCGGAGCAGCGGCGTCAGCAACCGGCGTCGGCACTGAGCCGCATCGAGGAAGCCTTCGAGGATGTCTCGATGCGTCCCGGCGAGATGCTCTGCCTGGCCTCGTTCGATGGTCCGGCCATCGTGCGCGAACTTCGGCTCCAATGGCCGGAAAACTCGAATCTGCGTCTGCTGATCCGTTACGACGACGAAGAGACGTTTGCCGTCGATTCGCCCGTCGATCCATTCTTCGGACCTTTCCGGGGCGTGCCGTTTTTCCAATTCGGCGAGAACGATTCCGCTTGCTATCTACCCATGCCGTTTAGAAAAAATGCCGACATACTCGTTCGTAATGAAGGGGATGAAACCGCCCGGGTATCGGGAAAAGCCGTGGCGGAAATCGTTCCCGCGTTTTCCGATTCGTGGGGCTATTTCCACGCGCGCCATCAGAAAACCGAACGAACGAACGGCCATCGTCTTCACCAGGTGCTCTACGCACGTGGACGCGGCCATTGGGTAGGCATGACGCTTTACAAAACCGGCCACGATCACGGCGGCGGGGATTTCACCGTCATCGACGGCGAAGGAGACGATCCTTCGTTCCTGCATGGCGTAAACGGGGAGGATTATTTCACCTTCGCGTGGTTCGGAAGAGGCGCGCACCATCCCTACGCCATCGCTCACTCGAACGACGAGGGCCGATACCGCCTGCACCTGGAGAACGTTTATCCCTTCAAGAAATCCATCGCCATCGAATGGGGAGCCTTTCCCGATATCAGCCCCGAAAGCGTCGCCTTCTGGTATCAGGACTCACCCGGCGACACAACGGTCCCCGATGGTGCGCGGGCCGATTCCACCGAGTGGGATGTTTTCGGTCCGGTTCCCATCCCCCACGATGCAAACGGGAAATCCATCGACGATCCCTTCTCGGTTCTCCCGTCCATCGAAGACCTGGACGCGGGAAAAGAGTTTCTATGCACGTTGTATAAGGAGCAATTCACATCCGGTTGGATGAAGGACTGGACAGTGGGACCGATGCTCAACCTCACCTATATCGGACGGCACGGAACCGAGATCGGCGGCGAGATCGAATTGTGGGGCATGGGCCACGCTTACCTGGCGCGGCGGTTCGTCGAATCGGAGCGGGACCGATACGCGGCCTGTCTCTTTGCGCATGACGATCCCATCGAGGTGGAAATCAACGGAATCCAAGTTTATCGCGGCGGTCAGCAGTTCAACGGATTTGAAAACAAGCCGATCCTTCTGCCCTTGAAGAAAGGGAAAAACGAGATCGTTGTCCGTTTAAGCAATTATTTTAACCGGGATTTCAATTGGACCGGATTCTTCATGCGAATCGAGGATGAAAACGAATCATCCTGAGAGCGGCGGCGGGAACATCGACCGATAGTGTGCCCTCTTGGCAAAGAAAAACCTCCTCTTGCGAGAAGGTTTTCAGATTTACAGGTTATTCGGAACGAGAGTTTTATCTCTCTCCCTTAACAAGTCGATCCCTCGTTAATCAATCGTCTCACCTTCCAAGTCATCGCTAACGTTGTTGACCTTCTCCGGTTCAAGACCGAGTTCGTTGAAGTGTTCGTGCCGGAATTGGTCGAGACCTTCCATAACCAAGCCGTAGGTCCGGTCGATATTTTTGCTGATTTCATCGAGTCCACTCAAATCGCCAAGCGCTTCTTTGGCTTCATCAAATCCTTGTTTGATCGCGTCTCCAATCAGCGTTGTGAATGGTGAGACTTGATCTTGCGTCTCTTCTTCCGCATGGCTTTGGAGATAGACGCTGAAGAAACCCGTGGCAAAATCCACGATTCGGTTCGCGGTGTTTTGCGGACTGTAGAAATCCAGTAAATCCTGAGCCGAGGCATCTTCCGGGGGCTGGAAACGGCTGGGATCAGCCTCCTTTCCGTCCTCTTTCAGAATTCCAAAATAATTTTCCAACTGCGATTTGATCTCTTGTTGAACTGTAGCAACCGATTGGCTCAGCTTCTCCAAATCGCCCTTCAGATCGAAAGAGAGTGAAATACGGTCCTGAATCGAGGTGTTTTTAGCGATGGCCGCGACGGATTGATTATCACTTACTTCCTTCTTTTTACTGGACTTAAGCGAATTTAGAGAATCCGATTGAGTCAACCGGGCAATGGGAATCGAGTTAATTGGATCAATCACGGTCACCACCTCCTTTCTTGTACACTACACCAAATTAGGTTTTTTTACATCTCAATTATCGGCGTTCTCAACTAAATCTTGAGCTGTGATTAGCATAAGATAAGTAAATACCATGAAATACGCCGATTACGCTTGAATAAGTTCGTCGAGTTCCGTCTCGATTTCTTTCTCGATCTCATCGAGTTGAATCCGCTTTTCAATCCACTGGCTACGGATAGCGTCGAATGGCTTTCCCAACACGTCCAGCATCCAGGGAATCAATGATTCATACCAGAGGTTCTGAAATTCGGCTTCACCCTCTTTCTGAGCGAGCCGGGCACCCCGCGCGTAAAGAACGATGAGCCAGATCATATAGAAAATCAGGAGAAAGATGAGATTTTCGAGCAGATTCCCTGCCCCAAGCAGTGAGACGAACAGGTAAAGCAGCTCTTTGATTCCCGCCAGGGAGTATACCGGATTCTGCAAGTCCGAGAAATGGATCGCAAGCGGCTGAAGGAATGGAAACCAGACCAGCGGGAAGAAGATGGCGAATTTATGCACGGTTCCCGGTTTGCCGATCGTTTCCGAAATGTTCTGAATGATTTTTTCTTCGTAGAGGTGGAGCAGACGGCTGAATTCACGTTCGGCCAAGTCCGCGTAATCGGGGAGTTCACCCAGCACGTTCGTCAATTCCGGGTAACGTTCTTCGAGGCCGAGCCGGATCGACTGCATCCGGTTCGAGGCGGAGCACTCACCGTACCAAAGAAGATCGCGGGGTGTCTCTTGCGCTTGAGACGCGCGGGAGACGAACGCGAACCGCCCTCCGATCAGAGAGATCAATCCCGCCAGTGGATAAAATAAGGTTCTCAGGATTGGCCAGTGTTGAATGCGCTGGAAAAACAGGCCGCTGCTGATACGGTTCTGGATCGTATCCAGCGTTAAAACCCGTTGCTTGACCGTGGTGAAATAATCGTCGTCGAATTGCTCACCCAAACGGTTTCGGATCGCTTCCAGCGCATCGTCCATTTCCGCGATCCGTCCGGGCAGGGCGTAATAAGCACGCATCCGCGACAGATTCTTCTCAAATTCGGCTTTCAGGTTCCCGGCTTTGGCTTTGAGAATCTCTTCGGGCGAGTGCTGCCGGACGATTGTATCGTGCAGCCGGGTGAATTCGTACCGCTGGGGATGCAGGGCGGAGACCAGCAACAGGCGTTCCTCCAAAAGCGGGGGGATGCCGCGCTTATCGCATTCTCGGTTGAGGTAGCCGGTCACTTCGCGGCGCACGTTGGACGGTTCGGCCTTCCCATCCAGTTGATCCATCTTGTTGAGAACGACCAGATAGTTTTCGTTACTCTGCGCGATGGCTTCCATCTGATCGATGAATTCGTGGTCACCGTATTTGCGGGGGGTGATGATCCACACCAGTGCTTGCAGGTATTTCCCCAAACGGATGACGTCATCGCGATGCTGGATAAACCGGCTGTCGTAATCGGGAAAATCGAGCAGTACGACGTTTCGCAATTCGTTGCGGTTGTGGGGGATGGTTTTTACCCTTTCCCCGATTTCAGCCATGAAGCGCTTTTGTAGAGCGGCTACGTCATTCTGGTGGCAATAAGCGACTGCCGTTTTCGTTCCTTCATCCAGGATGTCGCTGTCGATGGAGATACGTGAGCCTGCCAGCTGGTTGATCAGCGAGGTTTTCCCGACATCTTTTCCTCCCACGATACCGTAGAGAAAAAGCATATCGGTTTCGGCTTCACCGGTCTGGCGGGCCAATTCAAAAGGTGCTTGCTCTGTCAGCCGGGCCAGGTCCTGGTTGAGGGTTTCCAGTTGCGTTCGCAGCGAGTCAATGTTCAGTGTCATCGGCGCATATCCTCAGGGCCATCAAAAGCGGGTCGTTTGGAGACAGGATAAACCGCTGACAGGCCGTTTGCAATTGAGTGATTTCATGTACAAGCGTTTGCCGAACGAGGGTCTGGATGGAATTCTGAAATTCACGTTTGACTTTCTCGAATTTGCCCAAGGGCAGATACTTGAACGCCGTCGGCACGACAAGCCAAGTGCCGAATCCGGGAAGCGTCAACACGTCGGCGACGAGTACGGCGGCAATCGAGATCGTTATGAGCGGATCGTTTTTTACGGCCGTCGCGATCGTATCCGAGGCCAGCAGATCACGGCACTGCGTCTCGAATTGCTCGACGGCTTCCCGCAGCGCTTCGGAGGATGCACTGCCGTTTTGGGTGAGCATGCTGCGCCATTCGGGAAGCATACCGAGCAGCGTGGCGATATTGGGGTGATTGCGGATCGCGTGCT
>CAZSIZ010000110.1:0-17944 GCA_964606645.1 uncultured bacterium | reverse complement strand
CTAGAAACTTAGGGATTTTTGATGGATGATTGGTTTCAATTAGTGAGGTCTGCAAGAAGAATCCGCACCCCGGCATCCACCGTCACGGAGACGCCTTCCGGGATATCGACACGCTCGTCGATCGTATACGGAGACCCTTCCAGATCCCATCGTTCGTCCGTTCCAATCGTTCCGCTCCGGCTTTCCGCCCCGGCAAAGGAGATGAAAGCCGCCATGAGCGTGTTAAAAAAAAAGTGAAAAAGTATAGACCTCACGTTCCATTGACTCCCTATTCATTGTTAAAATACAACTGACGGCTCGAAATCCAAGATCCATTTCGTTGACGCCGTCTCATTAATGTAACGTATTCTAAACGGTTTTGTCAGCAGTCGATGAACCGGTGTTGGCCCAAAGGAACGTTAGACGTGTCGGAAATACTGGATAGTTACGAAATCGAACTGGTCGAAAACCTCGAGGAACTGCTCGATGGTTTTTATCAAGACCTGATCGGACGGGGCCTTAAACAGTCAACTGTCGAACGTCATATCATCAATGCGGAACTCTATTTGATCGAGTATCACGCTTTCTATTTCCTCGGCGATGTCTCTTCCATTCAACCGGAAAAAATATACGATTTTCTGGGCACGTGGTATTTCCAGCGCGTCGGCAATCCCACCCAGTCCGATATGCTCTCCATCCTCACGTCGTTAAAGCGCTTTATCAACTATCTCGGCAGCCGTAAATTGATCGAGCAGGAATTGAAAACCCAGCTGATCCGCACATGCAGCGACAAACACTATTTCCTCAAGTGTTTCGAAGAGTTCAATCTCCAACCGATCCCCCCCATTGAGGATGAGCCATCTGACGAGGAATTAGATATGATCGCCAGTCAATACGCCGATCGGATGACTCATGTTCAAGACGATTCAAGCCTTCCGGACAAAGACCTGATCTCCCTGGATGAGATGTCTCTCATGGAAACGATCGAATACGTCATGTCGAAATTCCGAACGTTCCACCCCAAAGATAACGTGATTTCGCTGGAACCGCTCATGCCGAAATCATCCGCCTCTCCCCCCCCTTCCACCTTGCGCCAAGAGGAAAAACCGAAAAAAACGCTTGAATCGCTCAAGCAGCATTGTATGACCCTGCATCGCTCCAACCTGGTTTTCATCCGATGGCTCGACCGTTACAATTGCCACCCCAGCCATCTCCCTTCGGACGCGATGGAAGTTTGCGTCACCGTCGATACGTTGCTGACCTGTCTGCTGACTCAGTTGGAACTGGAAAATATATCCGGGCCGGAGATACTCCAGGGTCACAAGATGCTGGACCTGATGGATCAAGTGCTTTGGGCAGCGCGCCACCAAATCGTCCAGAAAACGGGCCTCGATCTGCGCCTGCTTCCAATTTGACACCGGCCTCGCTGATGATAAGACAACTCCCTTCCCTTTCGATCCAGCCGCTATCTCCTTACGCGAAAACGATTGCGTTTCTTCTTGGATTCGGTGTGCTGTTTCTGGGCTACTGCGATTCAGTTCGAAGACAATGGGATTTCCCGGTCTACTACCTGGCATCGGCCGCCCTGTGGGATGGAGAGAATCCTTACGATCCCGACACGCTGACCACGATATCTCATTCCATCGACGGCGCGGGATACGGCGGGCTTCCTTATCTGTATCCCCCCTTAATGGCCCGCGTCCTCTATCCCCTTTCCCGCTTACCCTATTTCCCGGCCTCCTTCTTGTGGCTGGTGCTGAAATGTCTTGCGCTGGAATCGGTCTTATTCTCGATTCTCACTCTCCTACGAGTCCGGTTCAATGTCGTTTCCCTCTTCCTCATCCACCTGGCAGCCCTTCTTTACCGTCCCATCGGCCTGGATATGAGCGCTGGGAATATCGCGATCCTCGAAGCCGCGTTGATTCTCGGAGCGCTGACCGCCTGGCGGGGAAGCCGATACGGCCCGGCGGGAGCGTTGATGGTGCTGGGAGGTTCGTTGAAAGGATCGTCACTGCTACTAACGCTTTATCCCCTCCATCTTCGCGACAAACCGTTCTTGCGCGCATTGGGATGCAGCGCGATCGCACTCGGCGCGCTTCTGCTAATCGATTTCCCGGCCCTGCTCCAATGTGTTCGCTTCTTCCACAGCCACGAATGGCAACTGCTGTGGGACGAGCAGGTACAGAGTTTCTACAACTGTTCCTCGACCACCGTTATCCTCCGAACCTTTTCCGAAACCTACTTCGCCGAACCGCTATGGAATTCACCGGCTATTACGATCGCCCTGATCCCCCTCTTCCCCATATCGGTTTTTGCGGCAGCCTGTTTTGGGATTCATCGATTCAAACAACGAAATCCCTTCAATAAGACCGATAGTACGGTCCTCAGCCTGCTTCTTTGCGCCGTATTGCTCATTCCCCCCCGGTTGGCGGGATACACCCTGGTCTGGACCTTATTCCCGGCAGTATGCATCATCACCACATCGTTTCGGCAAAGGCATTGGGGAGCATTAACGTTATCGCTCATAGGAATCGGATTGCTTCAATCGAGCCTGCCGCCCAACCACATCCCCCCAGGAATCAGTCAGTTACTGATCGACAAAGACTTTTTCGGTCTATTTTTACTATTTCTTTCTAATTTGTCACTTTGCGTAACAATAAACACTCAAGATCAGTCAACATAGCACGTTACGGCTCAACGGTCATCAAAAAAAAATAAATTTCATTACAGTTCCGTTTGTATTTGCCGATAATTAAAATGATATAGATTGCATTGAAATTGAAGTTCTATGGTTTGAACAAATTAACGTATTCATATTATTATGGTTATGTTCCCGTAAAGGGTTATGAGGGTTTATCGTCCACTCAATCATTTAAAAAACGATTAAGTTTGATTCTGATTTGACGATAAAAAATAGAGAAGGAAGAATAAGCATCGACCTTCTCTTGAAATCGTGATATAGTAAAAAGTGTGGAAATGGTTAGCAGAGGGATACGATCGGAATACGTATCCCAGGAGAACAAATCATGGTTGACATCACAGGTGTAAATACCTCGTCAAACCAACCGAACCGAATTACCGAGCGGAGCATCTCACGTGCTGGCGGCAGCAAATCCAAAAACGTCTCCTCTTCAGCCACAGCAGGTGACCGCGTAGACATCTCGGCAGGCGTCAAAGAAGCCGACACGGTCAAAAAATTGGTTCAATCGGCCCAGTCGCAACCGGAAATTCGCCCGGAATTAGTCGCGGCCGTGAAGGAACGGTTGGAGCGAGGTGAATACGAAGGCGTCGAGGTTTCAAGACAAACCGCGAAAAAGATTCTTGGAATCGACTAAAAATTATTAACCTTTTTTCTTTGAACGTATCCCCTCCTGGGTTGTGGACTCAGGAGGGGATTTTTTTTCGGAACACAATCCATCAGACCATGGATAAACCGTATACAAAACTGTTCAAATCGATTGAGCAACATATCGTGATGGGTAATAAAAACGTGTAGGGGCAGGTCTTGTGCCTGCCCTAGGCGACTTATCTAGCCGCGCTTTCCACCAGTTGTCTTCCCGACAGCAGCTCGTCCAGTTCATATTTCAACAAACCTTTATACCGGGATCGGTATCCAACATGCACGGCCTGAACGGTCCCGTCCAAGCCAACGATCGCGGTGGTGGGAATGGACTGCACTCGATAGAGCGTTCCGACGCTTCCGTCGGTATCCAGCGCAACCGTGAGATCGAGTTCCCGTTCATCCAGAAATTGCCTGATGATTTCGGTTTTCTCGCGGAGATCGACGGCGATCAACCGAACGCCATCCTCTTTGTAATCTTCGGCGAGTTGTTGATAGACGGGCAGCGCTTTTTGACAAGGGGGACACCACGTGGCCCAGAAATCGAGGATGATGATATGCTTCCCCTTCTGCGCGGCGAGATCGAATGTTCCTCCATTCAGAAGATCGAGCGAAAACAGAGGGGCAGGCTTACCAAGCAGGTCTTTTGATAATCCTTTTTCCGCAGGTTTTTGCTCTGCCCTTGCAGGTAAAAGCGAGTCGGCCTTCCTGGCGTCGAGGGGCGGAATAAAACTGAACGTGTCGTCGGGAAAATCCAAATCCGTTTCCCAATTGGAAAATTCAATCTCCCAAGTCATCTTGAGGTCTCTGATTCGGGCCGGCAGCTGTTCACCGGCCCTTTTCATCGCACTCGCCAGGTCGAGCACCATTTTTCGAGGCAGCGGTCGATCGCCTTTCGACACCCATATACTGAAATCCATATCCTCTTTGAGAAGGATTAAACGTTGATCGTCCGAATCCCCTTTCCCATCGCCACCGGCGATTTTGAGCGAAGTGACCCCTTTCATCAATTCCCGGTAAGGATCGTCTTTCGTGAGAAAATCCAGCAGGTATCGGTTGTAAACGCCGGAAGGACCGGTAGACGAGATGGAGAGATCGTTCAGCTTTTCCGGAGCCTCTTTCTCCGAGTACTTTTCGGTCATGGGAAAGTACTCGTATACGTTGACTCCGTCGCAAACGATCGTGCTTTCGAACCGGCCGTTTTTAATGATGAGGGCCAGTTTGTCCGGTTTTTGCAGCGCCAGCGATTTATCGGAAACCATCTTCTGTTTTCGGCCTTGTTTTTCAAGATCGATCGTCTGCAAGACATCGGTGCTGAATGAGTCCAATCCACCGAGGTAAGACGTCATTCGTTTCAGAATCTTTTCAGCTTGGGGGTCGATCTTCTTATCCGAACCGTTCTCTAAGGGAAAAACGGAAACAGCGGGCACAAGAATAACTCCCACGAATACCATCATAACCAAACGACTGAATCGACTTCGTTTCATTCTCAATTCCTTTCACTTACGATCCGGTAAAAAGTCAGACCTTGCAGACGAAACGGCAAGACAGCGTGTTTCATCAGCCATTCTTTATACTATATCTAATGGCCACTGAAAGTATTTTCGACTTTATACTGTTTCGTTTTGTCCCAATCGCCGAAACTCAATCCATTCCAGAGAACCGACAATATCAGTATAACGGCCTGAATCGAAAGCGCAAAACCTTCCACCTCCCCATAAATCGCCACTCAGATTCCCGCCTCACATGATTCGGTAATAAAGAACGCACCATCCTCTTCAAGATAACGGTGGCTATGAAAGAAAAATCGAGCGAAGTCGAAACCCGCTCAAGAATTAGGCCCAACTTAACTTTAAAAAAAGAGAGAAGAAAAAAACAGAAAGAAAAAAACGGAATAATCAATCGACAACATCAAATGGATTGACTATCACGCGCCGCTGGACGCCAACGCTTCGACATCGCCGATGGTTTTCGGGATCGCCGGGCCGAGAACGCGACAACCGTTCTCCGTGATCAGCACGTCGTCTTCCAGCCGAACGCCGCCGAAATCCCGATAGGTTTCGACTTTGTCGTAATGGATAAAGTCCGCGCATTTCTTATCGGCTTTCCAGCGGTCGATCAGTGCGGGAATAAAATAGATCCCCGGTTCGACGGTGACGGCGAAACCAGGTTCGAGCTCGCGGCCCAGCCGTAAGCAGTTCCAGCCGAATTCGGGATTGCGACGGATCGTCTCCGTATACCCGACGTAGTCTTCGCCGAGGCTTTCCATGTCGTGAACGTCCAGTCCCAGCTGATGTCCCAGGCCGTGAGGGAAGAACAGCGTATGCGCACTGGCCTGGACTGCTTCGTCGGCGTCGCCGGTGATGAGTCCGATCGCTTTGAGGCCGGAAGTGAGTATCCGGCATGCGAGGCGATGCACGTCCCGATACGGCACGCCAGGCTTCATCGCTTCGATCGATCCCAACTGCGTGTCGAGAACGATTTGATAGATATCCTTCTGCTTTTGCGTAAACGTCCCCCCGACAGGGATCGTGCGTGTGATGTCACCGGCGTAGTGCAGGGGGGATTCCGCGCCGGAATCGTTGATCGCGATATCCCCTTCGGACATAACGTTGCCGTGATAGTGGTTGTGCAGTGTCTCTCCGTGGACAGAGAAAATACTGGGAAAAGAGAGCCGCGAGCCGCGAGCGAGAGCCGCCCCTTCCATCGCGCCCGACACGTCGCACTCGCGCATCCCCGGTTTCGACATTTTCATCGCGAGTGTATGCATTTCATAAGTCACGTCGAGCGCCGCTTCGATCTGTTCGATTTCGCCTTCACTCTTAACCGAGCGCTGTGCGACAACGGCTTTTATCAACGCTTCGGAAATCCGTTCCTGAATCCGTGATGCGGGAACATGAAGGAGCCGTCCGATTTTCATAATCGTTTCAGGGCGGTATTGTGGCAGGAAATGGATCGGGCGATCCTGTTTCAACGCCTTTTGTAGTACGGATTCCAGTTCGCTCGACGGTTCGGTTTCGTCAATACCGATTTGGTGACATCGTTCACTCAGCAGGGGTTGCGGTCCCATCCAGACGATATCGTCGAGGGTCGCGTCATCGCCGAAAACGATTTCCCGGCCCTCATCGGCATCGATGACCGCCGCCAGTCCGGGGTTGTCGAGTCCGATGAAGTAGAGAAACGAAGCGTCCTGTCGAAACGGATAGGTATTATCCCGATAGTTCATCGGACTTTCGTTATGCCCCATAAAGAGGATCAGCCCATGTTGAATACGCTCGATCAACCGCGTCCGCCGTTCAACATAAACATCGGATGGAAACACGGATGAAAACAGGTCGGGAGACATCGAAGGAGCCATAAGTTTTTTTTCCTCATCAAGCCAAGTAAAAATAGTTTTTTCTCATTATACCTCACACGGCTAACCTACTGCAATAAGTTAACGTCGCAGGGGTTGGAAGGATAGATAGGTGAGGGAGCGCCAGAGCCACTCCATCGGGCCGAAGCGGAACATGCGTAACCACAGGGACGAAAATATCAGTAGCACCAGCCAGATTCCGAACTCGATCGAGATTTGCCCCCTCCGCTCGACGTGACCGATCCAGCCGAAACCGTAACCGTAAAACACGACACAGCAGAGCACCGTTTGCATGAGATAACAACTCAACGCCATACGCCCCGTCGCCGCCAACGGCCTTCGCAGCCACGGGACCGCGTTCATTCGACACACGAGCATCACCGCACCGATCATGCCCAGGCTGACCAGCGGCGCGGCCCATAGATTGAACTGAAGCCCATAGTGGAAATAGTAGATTCCCGACCACTCATTGGCTTCGATTCGATAGACGCCGAAGAGAATCACGGGCAGGCCGATCAGCGCCCCCACACCGATCAGTTTCCAATAAAAAGTCGCCGAACGCCGCGCGGAAAACACGTCCCATTTGTACAACGCCATCCCCACGATCATGAGTCCCATCGGCCGGAAAATCTGGCATTCAAAAAGGAAATGCCTAATCTGTACAATGTATGAGATCCACATCCGGACAAACGTCTGATCGTACCACCCCCCGCGGAAGATGGCGAGTTCTCCCAGGAGGTCCCGCTGCGGCGGCAGCCAGCCTGAGAGAAATTCCCTCTGTCCCTCCAGCGAAAGAGAGGCGATTTGACAGCCGTGGTAATAAGCGTAGAGAGGCGTCAGTGAAAAGATCAGCGTTCCCAGAATCAGTAACACGGTAGGCCGCGCGTTTCGGAACCAATAGACGATCAGCGCGCAGACGGCATAACGGAAAAGAATGTCACCGAACCAGAAGAATCCGATGTGCAGCAGGCCGAAAATCAGCAGGATCAACGTACGCCGGTAATGGAGCGCCACCGCCGATTTACCACTGGCTTCATACCGCGCCGCCACCATCACGATCCCCGCGCCGAACAGCATCGAGAAGATATTCATCATTTTCATGTAAACGAAAACATGGCCGATCAACCAGACGGCGTAATTGACACCTGTAATATCACCGTAAGCGGTGGGATTTTCGTAGGTGACGATTGGCATAGCGAAGGTCTTGATATTTATGACCAGAATGCCCAGGACAGCGATTCCGCGCAGCACGTCCATCGATTCGATACGTTCGTTTTGGTTTATGGGACCGGCGTGAAAGTTGGACATGCGTTTGCTCCTTGTGATTGGGTGTCGATCGAGCTGTCGGGAATATTAAGCAATTCAATTATTTCATTATACGCACGAATCGATGTTATCGTTCAGTGAAATTGGGTTTTCTAAGGATATTGACTTACCGGGACGTTTCAAACACGATTATAGGAACGCTGAATACGATGGGCTGGCGGTGGTTCCATAACCTCTCTCAAACCACTCCCATCGAGAAAAAACATTATTTTAAAAAACATCTTATGGAGATTTTGATGATGAAGAAGAAACGGTTAAAGAAATTTATTGGTCAGTTGAAAAAGATTAGAATTGAGCGTCCTTTTCCAGAGAATCAATTTATTCATGGTTTTATTCATGACATGAATAAGAAACTGGTTTTGATGCATCGATTTTACGACTTTAATTGTTATGGATATATTATCATTCGATTCTCCGATATTTCTGGAATTCGTTCAGGTAAATATGAAAGGTTCCTTCAAAAAGTATTAAAAAAAGAAGGACTGTTGAAACAAGTTCGATACGATCATTCCGTTCCCATAAAAAATTTTGGTGAAACATTGGATTACTTTATGAAGACCGAAGAGATTATTATCGTCGAGTGTGAATTAGACGATGAACTGAAGGGGAAAAGAATGATCGGAAGAGTTCATAAAGTCGATGAGGGTGGGATTCTGTGGCTCGAGGAAATCGATGCATCCGGAGAATGGAACGACGATCTAACGGGTCTGTTGATTGCTAATATTACAAACATCCAATTTGGAACGCCCACTATCAACACTTTTTCAAAATATATCGATCACGATTACTCCAAGTAGATATCCTCCATCACGCCCATTCATCCAAAACAGGATCGCTTACTCTCCGAACATCGAGGCATGAACGGGGCTGACAGCCTGGAAAAAATGGTGGCGATCTGGTAGGCTCATTTTGTGATGACGATGCTTCGGGAAACGGATAACGGCGGACGGATGAACGTTCGCGAATGGATCGCGGTCTGCGCCATGCTGGCGGCGGCGATTCTGCTGTTCTGGTGGCGCGTGTGGATTCCCACACCGGACGACCGGATGTACCTCACCGGCGACGTGCTGATTAAAGACTACCCCACCCGACTGGGACTCTTCCGCACCCTGCTCTCCGGACATCTGCCCCTGTGGGATCCCTTCCAGTTTGGGGGCTGGCCAGGGATCGCCAACTGCGAGGCCGGGTTTTTCTATCCCTTTAACTGGCTGCTAATTCCCTTCGTGAACGCGCCTCAGGCCGCTTTTCAGGTGACCGAGTGGATCGTGCTGCTTCATTTTTTTATCGCGGGGCTGGGAGCGTACCGGCTTGCGCGGTTCATGGGCGTGTCGTCCGCAGGTTCGGTGATGACGGCAGTGGCCTATACCTTCTGCGGATTTCACTGTGCGCATAAACAGCATACCAACATGCTGTTTGCGCTGGTGTGGTTTCCCTGGCTGATGCTTCTGGCCGAACGCTGGATCGGGGGCCGAATGATGAGGTTCCCGATCGGGCTGCCTTTACTGCTGGCGCTGGTCTTTCTCGCCGGACACCCCCAGGCGGCGCTTTATATCACGTTGATTCTGACTGCCCGGCTGCTCTTCGCCGTCTACGAACGATGCCGGTCCGAACGGGATTGGACGCCTGGCGCGGTCGTTCTGCGTTGTCTCCCTATCGCGGGAATCAACGTTCTGGCGTTTGGTCTGGCGGCGGTCCAGTGGTTTCCCACGATGGAACTGATCCGACAGGGCGAACGCGCGGCGGCGGATGTATTTTCCAGCGGGTCCGAATTTTCTCTGCCGCCGCTTGAACTGCTGGAAATCCTGTTCCCCGAAGCGCTGCGCCATTGGTCGCAGGTCGAGGTGTTTTACTGGGGGATCGTTCCTCTGGTGCTGATGGTGATCGCCTTGAACCGGGGGACGCTGGATTCGCGAATGAAGTTCTGGCTGGGAGTGACTGTCGTTGCGGTGTCGCTGTCACTGGGAAAATTTCTGTTTGCCTACGATCTCTCTTACGTCCTGATTCCGGGCATCGCCTGGGTGCGCGCGCCCAGCCGGTGGATTTACTTCGCCAGCCTGCCCATTGCGCTGATGGCGGGACGGGGCGTCGATGTCATGATGCGTGAAAAATTCGATGAGGCCATTCACCGGGATAGGAGCGTTATTCCCAAAACCGCTTTGGCGATTGTGGGCGTGTTGGTTTTTATCGTGTGGCTCGTCTTTTTTATGTCCGACGACTTGGTGCGGAACGATCTGCTGCGGACCCTGATTTACTCGACGGTGTTCATGGGGGCGATCCTATGGGCCGTGCGCTTCCGACAGAATGGCCGATTGGGACCCTGCGCGTTCGCTGCGGTGGCGGTGGCTCTGACGCTGCTCGATCTGGGAACACACTTTCGCACTTACGATCTTTCGGCCACAACAAAAGGTTACGCGCTGGATGAGGAAATTCAGTTTTTACACCAAGCGCCCTGGAATCACCGGACCAAAGTCTTTTTCCGTGCCGGAGGCGAACGGACGCTCTACCACGGGGCCGCACAGAATTTTTACGAACTGGACGGGCAGTCTCCCCTATCACCGAAAATCCACTTGCAGTTACGCGAAGACTCAAGCCTGCTGTTTCCCGCTAAACCTAATCTGGCGCTACTGGAACTGTGCGGCGTTCGCTCGGTGCTGACCGACGCCGTGGGTTTGCCCCCGTGTTTCAAGAGGGAGACGCAACGGTTGTATACATTGAATTCACCTTCGGTGAGAGCGCGTGTTACGTCTGAAGCAATCTTAGTCGATCCAGAATACCAACGGGATTTAGTCGCGCTCCAATCGTTTCCCTTCGACTGCGTGACGATTGTTTCCGAACCAAGGCTTGAAAGCGATGAGCTTAGCCTTCCGGAAAATGCGCTGTACCCCAAGCCGTTTCTGCTGGCCAGCGCGTCCCTGGAATCGGTGACGGCGGGGGCGTATTTAATCGTTGATGGGGAGAATCATTTTGATGATTTACATTACGACGCGGGTTATTTCCTGGCGTCCGCCGATCCGGAAACGGGTCAAATCGTCGAAGCTCAAGCGTTCGATCTCATGGCGGATATTAACAATCTGGGATATCCCGACCACCACCGGATGGCCGATTTCATCCGTTCGATTCCTGATGGGCATGTCGTGTTCGCGGCGGTTAAAGATAACGCCGCCGATTCGCTGCTGCCGATTGGATTGAATGCGTTGCGTCAAATCGGGGCTTCGGTGGATGCGCGGAGCAAAGTTCGGATAGCCCACGCGATCGTGGGATGCAAAGGCGCGCCCATCGGTTCCGCTTTAGAGGTGTTCTCGGCGACCGAGGCCTTGGTATTACAAACGACGAAAACAGTCCGCATCGAAGGGATCGTCGCGCCGAAACCGGTGATTACAGGATACGCCACCACGGAACATCACGAAATTTGGAAACTATTTCTCAAGGAAATCGACGACGGGCTGACTCGTCCCCTGCGTTATGAAATCGAACCGGACGGCGAAGGACTGCCGCTTTCGGTTCCCGTCCAATTGTATTCTTCCCCGGCAAAGATGGACGGTGAGCCGCCAGACGATCGGGCGTCGATCCTTGTGGCGGAGACGGAAATCTCGACGAATGGGAAAGGATACAATCTCGCCGTGCTCGATCCGTATTCGGGCAACGTGCAAGCCGTGGATTCGTTCAATCTCATGCTGGATTACGATCCTGCAAAAATCACGAGCGAGACCGTACTGGATGCAACCCAACCGATGAGTGCTTATATGGCGATGATTTCCGATGCGTCCACCGAGAACCGGCGTATGCAAGAATTTCTCCGATCCGCGCCGGAAGGAGCCGTCATTCTTGGGGCGGTCCGGGACGACGGGACGGACCTTCTGCTTCCAGAGACGCTGGCCGAGCTGCGAGCGCTGGGGTCGGCGCTGCCGATCGATTACACGAATTCCGAGACGCGGAAACATATCGGCCATGCGTTCATCGCCGTGAAGGGGGCAACCCTTTGCATCGAGGCGTTCGCCCACAAGAGGGATGTTTTCGCTTTTTCGCGTTACCGGGGCGGTCCGGTGCTGAGCCATTTCGAACTGAAACTGCCCCCGGGAGAAACGGTTTTTATCCCGACGAATCCGATGGACGAACTGATCGAAAACGCCACGACGTCCGAGTGGGCTGCAACAACCGAACCGGGAACGGTCTGGGCCGCGACCAACGACGATCCTAACCGAATCCGTCTGTCGGGGATGGGGGGTGAGGGAGGCATTCTCTTTATCAGTGAAATTTTCTATCCGGGCTGGACGGCTTATGTCGATGGTGTGAAGAGGCCGTTGCAGCGCGTGAATTATTACTTTCGTGGGATTGAGATCGAAGCCGGACCGCATGAGGTGATCCTGAAATACGAACCGGCTTCTTTTAAATACGGAGCAGGGATATCTTTGCTTGCGCTTCTTGCGGTGCTTGGATTGTTCTTCTATCACAAAAAGAATTTGGCCGAAACTGGGAATGCCTGAAGATATTGGGTCATGCCAGGACAAATTGGCATGAGAGAGGGTAAATGGATTCATGGTAAAAAAATGTGTTTTCATTCTGATATTATATTCGGTTTATTTCGCTTCCCATTCGTACGCGGAGATATTGTATGTGGACGCGAGAACCGGACTTGATACGAATTCGGGGAGCATCGACAAACCGGTAAAAACAGTTGGATGCGCGGCAGCGATCGTGAATCGCTCGTCCGATACCGGACCTTCCACGATTAAAATTGCTCCCGGTGTGTATCCCATGGCAGAGTCTGTGGTGATTAAAAATGAACGCGCCTATTCGGAAAAAGACCGCTTGACAATCGAAGCGCAGATTTTACCGGATAATCCCGAATGGAAACCATCGTCGATGCCCGTTCTCTTGTCGGTCCAAGTGCCTCGGAAACCGGGGCAGCCCGGCCGACCGACCGGTACGTATGGATTATCAATTAAAATCAGTCATGTTACGATTCAAGGTTTGAAGTTTCTTGGCAGCCCCGTTCAAAATAACTGGTACAACCCGGTGAATCGAATCGGGCCTAATTTAACGGATTTGCTGGTCACTCAATGTCTCTTCATCGGGCATCCTCACACGCTTGATATTTACTGCGCGTCGCTTGCGACGGGGGACCGATTCGTTGTCGATCATTGTGTTTTCTTTCACTGCCATGGCAGTACCGTGTTTTGGGATGGAATGGAACGAATCGGCGGTAAAGAGAATGAAATGAGATACTGTATCGTGAATGGCGCTCATATTTCCGGGGTTTGGACGTGCCAAACCGATGAAGATTTCAAGTTTCATCATAACATCGTTACGAACAGCGACTATTTCTGGATGCGGAAAAAGACGGATACAGCAGAGACCTATCGAATACACGATTCAATTATCACGAACAATCGACATGATTCGGGCTATGGCGTCGAGAGCGGACCCACTGGCGAGACGGGAGATGAGATTCAATTCGACGAACGAAATGTCATCAAAAGTGGAGAGATCGTTTTTGAACTCGATCCAAACAAACGAAATTACCTGCATGTGGTTGACAAAACGTTTGGAAGTTCGCTTGGGGCGGGATTGTTTAACCATTGAATTTTACCTGATGAAGCAGTCTACCAAATCCATTAGAAGACAGATCTACATCAAGTGGAAGCAGGATGAAACTTGCCTAATATGCCGAACCGTTTGGTGAACAATCGAAACACGGGGCATAGCCCTGGATACGGCACGCATTTTCTGGAAAACTATAGCCGTGTCTCGAACGTTCTTTATTATGTAGAGAGACGTTGAACGCAAACCGGGACCGATAGAATTCAAGTAATTCGAGGAGAGACTAATGACGACCGACAAGAAATCACGACGAAATTTTCTCAAAGGGTCCGCGATCGCGGCGGGCGTTGGAATGACTTCGTTACAGGGAATCGCACCGCCCTCCGTTCTGGGGGCGAACGATACTATCAATATGGGGATCATCGGTGTGGGAGACCGGGGTTCCTGGGGGATGCGCGAACTGATCAAGCGGAACGCCCGTATCGCGGCTCTCTGCGATGTGTGTGAAGACCGCTTCGACGCGGCGCGTCCCTTGACCGAATCCCCCGATGGGAAACTCGCCGATCTGTACTACGAACACGAACGCGTCTTGGAGCGGGACGATATCGACGGCGTCTACATCGCCACTCCCGACCACTGGCATCACGACATCCTCATCGACGCCGTCCAGGCGGGCAAAGACTGTTACACTGAAAAACCATTCTCCAAAACGATTGCGGAAGGTCAGGACATGGTGCGCGCGGTGCGGGCCACCAAGCAGATCGTTCAGGTAGGCAACCACCGCCGCAGCGGCAAGCATTGGAAAAAAGCGCAGGAGATTATCCGCTCCGGAAAGATCGGCAAAGTCGTCTGGGTTAAAGTTTACGACATGCGTAACTGGACCAAAGGCGATCCCTGGGAGAATAAAGTTCGGGCAGGGGTTCGGGGCCGTATCGATTGGACTCGCTTCCTGGGCAAGGCTCCCCGGCGTCCTTTCGATGCGCAACGCTATTTCACCTGGCGCTGGTACTGGGATTACGCCGGCGGTCTTCTGACCGATATCGGCGCGCATCAGCTGGACGTCAACCAATGGCTGATGGACGTGGACGGACCGAAAACCGTCGCGGCGAACGGCGGTAATCACTTTTTCCCCACCTGGGAAACACCGGACGTTGCACACACTGTTTTAAATTACGGGAACTTTACCACCACCTTCTCGGTCCAGTTCATCAACTCAAGCGACAGTGTCGGGGCCGCGTTCTACGGTTCCGAAGGTACGCTGAAGGTCGACGACCGGACCGGGTTCCGTCTCTTTATTCCGCAGGAATCCACTGAACCGGTCGAGACGTGGGACCGCCATTACGAAGGCGGTGATCATGTCGCCAACTTCCTCGAATGTATGAGAAGCCGCAAAGAACCGAACTCGCCGGTCGAGACGGGGCATAAGGTCATCAACGCCGCCCACCTCAGCAACATCTCCTACCGCACCGGCAAGACCATCCAGTGGGATCCGGACACCGAAGAAATTCTCGATGTGCGCCGCACCAAACCTTCCGACAGTTGGCTCAAAAGCCGTCTGTAATTCAAGTAAGAACTCAACGTTTTTTTATCAAACCGCCCTGGGTGAATCGCCTGGGGCTTTTTTTTGAATACCCATAGGCTCACAGCCGGTCCCTCATACAATGATGAGATTGGATTTATGATGGGCAGTTTCAGAGAGTCTCTTCTCAGCCATTTCCAGGTTCCCGTCATCAGATGATTTACAGATAACGAGTTGTCTATAAATCAAAAGTCCGTAAATATCCTTGAGTAACCTTGTAAACTTCGTAATTTCCCTCAATAATTTGAGTTTAAGTGGGTTATTCACTCACAAAAAAATTTAAAAAGGGAGAGATAAGTATGATCAGAAAAACTTGGAGTATCGTGCCGATTATTGCCGTTGTGTGCCTGGGTGTGGCAATGCCATCTTACGCGCAGCTGGGAATCTTCGAGTCAACCGCCGACTGGGGTGGACCGGACTTTCCCCCTCAACGAGGCGACAACAAGATTGAAGGAAGTGTCACCGTCACCGGAACCGGTTCGAGCGCCGTTTACGAAATGGAAGGAAACGGTAACGACATCTGGGACGCCAGTGACGAAGGATTTTTTGTCTACAAGGAACTCTCCGGTTCCTGGTCGCTTTCCAGCAAAGTCGAATGGTTCGATCCGGGAACGAACGACTGGGCTAAAATGGGTGTGATGGTTCGCGACCAAGGCGCGGTTACCGATTCGAAACACTATTGGGTCGAACTGCGCGGCGGGAGTTTGGGTGACCGGACCGACGCGCAATGGCGAGATTCTGCTGGAGGCAGCAGCTCAAATGAACAACTCCGTACTGCTGCCGACGAAGCGATTGCCCATCATGATGGGAATCTTCATTTACGAGTCACTCGTATCGCTTCGATCGATCTAGTATTCTGCGAGTGGTCGCCGGACGGAACCACCTGGAACTTCGGTCACAGCATGACGATGGAGATGGGTGAAACGGTCGCTTACGGACTCGCCATCACCAACCATGAAGACGATGCGGATGTTGCCGTTGGACAATTTGCTAATGTTGAACTGAACCCGGCTCCTCCGGTTGTCAGCCGCGCGCTTCCCGGTATGACTTATATACCGGGCGGTTCGATCGATGTGACGCTCAACATTATTAATCCCTCCGATGGCGCGGCCAGTCTGTCCGTGAGTGAAAACGTGCCTGAAGGCTGGACCGCCAGTAATATTAGCGACGGCGGCAGCGAGAGTGGCGGCGTGATTTCATGGTCCGTCTCGGCGCCAGCCGGAGCGAGCAGCCTGACGTACTCGATTTCATCCGGTCCGGGCGGTGAGTTGACATTCTCCGGAACCGGTGGCGACTACGGTATCATGGGCGCTGATTCAATTGGAGAAGGATTGCCGGAAACACTTAAGGTGGTCTGGTCTGAAGACTTTGAATCCACTGCTGAGGGATCGCTTCCTTCGGGTTGGAATGAAGTCAACTACACCGAACCCGGCGGCAACGAACAATTCTTGACTTGGGCCGTTCAATCCTACGACACCATCGCGGGTATTGGCGGTAATCGTGTCAACGAGCCTGTCGTGGACGGAAACAGCTGCTACGCCGACTCCGACGGTTATGGCAGTCCGTACTACGAAGCCCACTTGACCACTCCGTCCATCGATTTAAGCGGTGTCACCAACGTCTATCTCGTTTATGACAGCAACTACATGCAGAACCAGGACAATATCGGTGTTCTGGAGTATTCGATCGACGGTGGAACCGTTGGCGATGATGTGACGGGAACCTGGCTGCCCATCGCTTACCTGATGGATACGGCCGATATTTTCCTCGATGCGGATGGCAATATCGACGCCATTGCCACCTTAGAAGCGGAAGCCGATGGATCGGGATTCGCTTATGGGGATTATGCTTATGCGATGCTCACTGGCATGACCGAGGAAGACATTGCTCCCTATATCTCGGCGCGGATTAATGACGATACGTCGGAAAGTAAACGACATGAAATCTATCGTCTTCCCGAAGCCGACAACCAGTCCAATGTCGTTATTACATGGCTGAACATGGGGACATTCAGTTGGTTCTGGGGTCTCGATAACGTTCAAATCTGGGGCGATGATGGAACGAGTGTCGCCGATTGGTCGTTGTATTAATTGACTGTTTAAAAGTAGAATGGGTGGGCCGTGAGCCTACCCTGCTTGTCTACTTGACTGATTCAAAGCCATTGGGGAATGCCAACCCGCATTCTCCAATGGCTTTTTTTATTCGGTGCCGCCGAGGATTTTTCTAATGTGATGGATATTTTAATATCACAAGAGGGGGGAGGTATTTTAAAGTCTACTCATTCCGCAGGGGGATTAGTTTCAAATCGAGCATATAAAGCGTTCGATCATCGAAGGTGTAATAGACGGTAATTTCTTTCTTTTCGATAGGATCGAGGTAGTAGGTAAAAGTGCATATTCTCCTACCATCGACCGTTCGACAAAAGCCTTTAGTGGGATTGAGGGACAGTTCCCATTCGTAGGCAACGATGTATTCATCCAACCGCCGAATGTTCTTATATTCTTACAACCGCTTTTTGAAGCACGGGTGTCGTTCTACACTGAGGCGACCGGCCATTCGTCCAAGTCCTTTGCTAACTGTTCGCCATATTGAAGATCGTCTTTTGTCACTTCCGATTCACGAATCAAAACGGATTCATAAGGAACATCGTCCCCCATCTCCGGCAATTGCCAGCCAACGAATTTATGAGACAGTTCGCTTACCGATGTGGCCGACTCATTCCAAAGTTCTTCAATCACCGAGTCGATTAGGGATATTTCCTGGGCCGTGAAGTATAATGTACCCCAAAATTCGGACAGTGATTTAAGGTGGGAAACCTCGAAGC
>CAZSIZ010000109.1:0-17990 GCA_964606645.1 uncultured bacterium | reverse complement strand
AATAAACTACTTTCAGGATTTAGTCCCTTATCAGTAAAATTGAACACAAAACAACTGACAATCCTCTATGGTTCCGGATACACCGGGTTAGGGATTGTTGGTTTAAAGAGTCATCGAATAATTGTTATACTTCGACGTATTTAGTCAGTGTAGTTAACGACAGAAACGAGGGCACGGATATGAAGAGTCCAATTCGATTCAGTCTTAATGACACATCCCGAAGTCTAACCGTGGAAATGGACGAAAACTTATGCCGGTGCGGCGCTCATCCATCCCAGGTCGGCGGTGAACCGGTCATTATCTGTGTGGGCGCGGTGATAGCCAACGCTTTCTTTGACGCCGTCGGCGCCCGGTTTCTGCAACTGCCAATGACTCCGGATCGAGTTCGGAAAGCCATCTCGGTGGATCGGCAATGAATTTTTATCGCGAGTTTCTTGATGAAATCTCACACGGTGCAAAGGCTGTATTGGGAATCGTTGTCGAAACGGAAGGTTCCACGTCTCAAGTTGTGGGCGCCAAGATTGTTGTCAGGCCGGATGGGACCTCTTTCGGTACGGTCGGAGGCGGGGCGGTGGAGGCGGAAGCTTTGCGGGTTGGTGCGCGTTGCCTGGAAACGCAAAAAGCGCAACTGCTCAGTTATTCGTTAGCGAGTGAATACAGCCCGGAGGCGGGGCCAATCTGCGGTGGTCGTATGCGGATTCTTCTGAGTCTAGCCGACAATGAACACCGTGAACCGATTCGCCAAGCCGTTGCAGCCATCGAAAAACGTGAGAAGGGTGTTCTAATTATATCTGCCGTTGAAGACTCATCGCTGCCAGGCACTTTCACATGGGTTCCTGAGATGGAAATCGATTCATCCCCCATCCCCCTCAAACCGGGATTCGTCCGAGACGCGATTCGAAAAGGAAAACCGATTTTCAGCCTGGATGAAACCGGCACGGGTGCTTACATCGAACCGATTTTACCAACACCCCGGTTGCTGATTGTCGGTGCCGGACACTGCGGGCAAGCCCTTGCCCAGCAAGGTCATTGGCTGGGCTTTGAAATCTGGATATTCGACGATAGACCGGATTTGCTCGATCCCACACAATTTCCCGCCGGTGTCAACATGGTTGCGGGTGATCCGCGGAAGGAACTGCCTGCGTTCCTATCGGATCGAAATACTTATGTGGTTATTGTGACCAGGGGACATCACCTGGATGCGGAAGCGTTGAGAGTATGCGTTCGATCGGATGCCGCATACGTGGGGATGATCGGCAGCAATCGAAAAGTGACACTTCTTCGAGAACATTTCTTACAAGAGAAACTAGCCACGGAGGCGGAGTGGAATCGTCTTTTCACGCCAATCGGCTTGGATATCGGTGCTGTCACCGTCAAGGAGATCGCTACAAGCATTCTCGCGCAGATTATCGCGGTGAAGAACAAGCAGATGAGTTCGAAAGATAGCGCTGGGAGCATGACATTGTGAGAGTGGGTGCGATCGTGCTCGCGGCGGGCCTGTCCAGCCGCATGGGAAAGTAGAAACTACTTCTTCCATACGGCCAAAACACTGTCATCGAACGGATCGTGGTACAAATTCAGCAATGTGCAATCGAAACGGTCCAGGTCGTCGTGGGGAAGGACCACAGACTGATTGAACGCGCTCTTCGAGAATCCCAAGTAGTAATCGTGTACAACCGTTCGCATTCCCTCGGAATGCTCTCTTCCGTGCGATGCGGTTTATGCGCGCTGCCTGAGGAGTGCGAATCCGTCTGTACCTTGATTCACTATGCCGACCAAGCCTTGTGTCAAGCCAAAAAGAAGGACGGAACCGCACCGTTATTTACACGGCCAACAAACCGTAAAGCGAACCCGAATCCCCCCGGCCATTATAAGCAAATCAGTCATGCTCAAATCGAATCGTTTTTTTTCGGCTTAAAAGATAACTCCATTTTTGATATACTTTTCTCAACCGGATAAGAAAATAATAATTCTGCAAAAAAAGAGAATTGGAGAAATCGAATCATGTTCCCTGAAACACTGAAAACGAAACTGGATCGTACGCTTGTCAAGAATTTAATATTCATTCTGATGTTCGTATTCGCTACTGCTTCATCGTTATATGCGGCAGAGTATGAACCACTTCCCTCCGATCCCTATTTCGCGGCATTCAAACCCCTCAAGGCGCCGCAAACCAAAAACCCAATCCTGAAAAAGGGCGACCGTCTGGCCATCTGCGGCGATTCGATCACCGAGCAAAAGAGGTATTCCCGAATCATGGAAACCTACCTGACGCTCTGCGTTCCACAAATGAATGTCACGGTCCGTCAGTACGGCTGGAGCGGTGAAAAAGCGCCAGGTTTCTTCCAGCGCATGAAAAACGACGTGCTGCGATTCAAACCGACCATCGCCACCACCTGCTATGGAATGAACGACCATCGCTATCAACCCTACAAACCCGAATTCGGTAAACTCTACCAGGAAACCTCGCTAGCCATCATTCGCACCTTCAAGGAAAATGGTGTGCGGTTCATCCAAGGTTCGCCGGGCACGGTCGGTAAAATGCCCTCCTGGGTGAAACAGGCCAAAGGTACGGTGAAAGACCTGAATCTCAGTTTATTGGAATTTCGCAATATCGGCGTCCGATTGGCCGAACAGGAAAACGTTGCGTTCGCCGATATCTTCCTGCCGATGCTCGTCGAGGGCTTCCACGCCAAAAAAAAATACGGCGGCGATTACATGGTTTCCGGCAAGGACGGTGTCCACCCCGGTTGGGCCGGACAACTGGTGATGGCCTACGCCTTCCTTAAAGCGATGGGCCTGGACGGCGAGATTGGAACGATCACATTGGATCGGTCGTCGGGTAAAGCCTCCGCATCGCAAGGCCACAAAGTGCTCTCAGCCAAGTCCGGTGAAATCCAGTTGGAGAGCAAGCGGTATCCATTTTGTGCGACCGGAGACCTCGATCGAGATTCCAGCATCCGTTCCGGTATGACCCTGGTTCCATTTAATCAGGAACTCAACCGATTCATTCTTGTCGTTAAAAACGCCGATGCGGGCAAATACAAGGTCACCTGGGGAGAAACCTCAAAGCGTTATTCTGCTGAGGAACTGGCTAAGGGCGTCAACCTGGCCGACGATTTCCACGTCAATCCCTTCAGCAAAGCGTTTCAACGAGTGGACGAAACCGTTGCTAAAAAACAGGCTTACGAAACCAAGCAGATTAAACAATTGTTCCACGGTGAAGAGGGCCGTGCGGATATGGAAATGACTGCCGCTCTTACCGAAAAAGCGCGAACCCCCCTGGCCAAAGCCATCCCATCGGCCTTCAAACCGGTCCGTCACACGGTCCTTATTGAAAAGGAATAAGATCGAAAACTTGGGTAGAGCTGGAACGATGTGTACCTGATACAATAATCGCGAATGGAAAGATCGACTTCACACGATCTTTTCAACACATCTGGTTCTGGCTCAGCCGGGTTAGGAAAAATCTTTAACGGATATAGCCTGTTTTTTCCCGGTCGTATCCCCAGGTCGGCGGTTCTTTGCGATAGGTTCTTGGTTGGGTGCGCGTTTCGGTCATATACGCTTCGATCGTTTCTACAATTTTCGGATTTTCATCGGCAACGTTTCGAGTCTCTCCGGCATCGGATTTCAGGTTGTATAGTTCAAGCGGTTTGTTCTTGCCGGTCATAACCGCTTTCCAGTCGCCCATTCGAACCGCTCTTCTATCCGCGTTCGATTCCCAATAGAAAAATTCCCGTTTTTCTTGTTTTCGTCCGATGGCTTTTTCTCCGATTAAGGTTGGTGCGATAGAGACGCCGTCGATTCCATCCGGAACCTTTCCGCCACCCAATTCCGCCAAAGTCGGCATCACGTCGTCAAACGCCCATACCTGGTTACTAATCGAATTCGCGGGGATTTTGCCCGGCCATCGGGCGATACCGGGAACCCGGATGCCGCCTTCGTAAAGTTGACCTTTGGCGCCGCGCAGTGGATGATTGCCTTTAAAAAATTCCAAATCGGGACCGCCGCTTCCCTGACCGCCATTGTCGCTGGTGAAGAAGACGATCGTGTTATCGTCGATCCCCAACTCGTTCAGCAACGCCATTACCCGTCCGACTTCGCGGTCCATGCGGGTGACCATCGCCGCGAATGCCGTTCGCGGTTTGGGCTGGCTGGCGTAGTGTTTGCCACGGTATGGATTGGTCTCAGGAAATTCCCCGTCGTATTCTTTGAAGGAGTCTTCGGGAACCAGCAGTTCCGTATGGGGAACCGTAAAGGGTAAGTAAAGGAAGAATGGATTATCTTTGTTGTCGCGGATGAATTGAAGCGCTTGCCCAGCAATTTCATCCTGGGTGTATTGTTGGCGTTGATCGCCTTCATTGCCGGGCAGCCTGTATTTCTCTTGATTCTTCCATAGGTAGTAGGGATAGTAGAAATGCGCGTGGACCTGGTGGAGGTAGCCGAAAAATTCGTTAAAGCCCTGCTTGTTGGGAATGCCTTCGGTGTCGAAGTCGCCCAATCCCCATTTACCGAAGATGCCGGTTGTATATCCCGCTTTTTGTAAAACTTCACCGACCGTGACGTCTTCGGGCAGCAGTGAGAGTCCTCCCGAATTACCGCGCACGGACGTATGGCCGCCGTGAAATCCGGTCATCAACACGCTGCGTGAAGGCGCGCAGACCGGCGCGCCTGCATAGCATTGTGTAAACCGCATCCCCTCTTTCGCCAATCGATCGATATGGGGCGTGCGGATTTTCTCCTGACCGTAACATCCCAAATGGTTGTACCCCAAATCGTCGGCCATGATGAAAACGATATTAGGTTTTTTCTCATTGGTAATTTTCTCCCGGACTTTCGCCAAACCGATCGTCGGCATGGATAGGCTGAAAATAGAAGCGGTTGCCGTTTTCGTCAAAAAGTCCCGCCGGTCAAAGCAAGCGTTCGTCATGGTCTTTCTCCCTTTAATATGTCAATAGGAAATCTCAATAAATTCAGGGTGTTATTGAGACAAGTGGAATTAAAATCCGGTGCGTTTAAAGGCTTTATCCAGGCGACTTTTGGGGATGAGGAGAACGACAGGACGGCCGTGGGGGCAGACGTTTCGGCGGGGGATTTGAAGCATCCCGCGAACGATTCCCTGCATCTCCGCCGGGGTCAGCGAATCGCCGAACTTCACCGCTGCCCGGCACGCCAATGTTTGCAGTGCTTTCTCCTGCCGTTCTTTGGCGCTGCCTTCCCGCTGTATCTCTCCAACCAAATCCTGAACGAACGCCTCCGCGTCCTCCATATCGACGGTTGAGGGAATCGACCGGACGACGAATGTTTTCGGGCCGAACGCTTCGATCGAAAATCCCAGTCGCTTGAACAGATCGCGCTGTTCTTCGATGATGATGACTTGATCCGGCGTGAAATCCAGCGTCAAGGGAAAAAGCAGCGATTGGCTGGCCAGAGGTGCGTTCTCCGATTTTTTCAGGAACTCCTCGAACAATAATCGTTCGTGAGCGGCGTGCTGATCGATGACGAACAGGCCGTCTTCCCCTTCAGCCAGAATGTAACTGTTCAGCAGCTGACCCCGGATGATTGGCTCGTTCACATTCTCCAGGGAGGCGGCAGTAAAGAGATCGTCCGCTTTTTGCACGGTTTGCGCACATTCCGACAAATCAGTGGTTGACTGACACTCAGTCTTTTCAGCAGTTTCTTCCCGAACGATGGGTTGGCGGTTGAGTTGTTCGATCACGTCAGGAACCGGTTTTTCGGAAATGCTTTTTTCAGAAGTTGGTGGAGAAGTGGTTGGAGCGGTTGGCTCACGCTTTTTCCTATCAGTCAGGATTTCGGATTTGGAATCTGTCACCGGCAAGGACTCCCGCGCAGTCGTTGGTGGAATTGGCGCCGAAGAAAGTGTTTGAGGAACAATAGGAGTTTCACGCGCAGGTTCAGCTGGGGAGAGATCGGGTTGCTTCTTGGTTTCCTGAGTGGGAGCAGTCTGGGCGCTTGGCTCGATGCCGGGAATCGGCGGTTGTGGATCGGCCAAAGGCGGAGTCTCGATCGGAGTCGTTGCGGAAGCGTCCCACGCGCGCCGCACGGCTCCATGAACGGCGGAATAGATCGCGTCTTCGCGGGAAAACTTGATTTCCTGTTTCGTGGGGTGGACGTTAAAATCGATGTCTACCGGATTGAGTTCGAGATAGAGAAACACGACGGGATACCGGCCCGCGTGGATCAAGTTTCGATACCCGTTCATCAGCGCCCGGTGCAGGATGCGGTCTTTGATATACCGGTTATTAACAAAGAAAAAGAGATGCTGGGCGCCGTTTCTCGACATCGTGGGCCGGGAGATCAACCCTGTGATCGAGACGTGGGGCGTGTCCAGCCCGATCGGGATCATCTCGCTGAGAATGTCTTTCCCGAAAATCTGCTGAATGCGTTCGGGGCGGTTGTTGACGGCGGGCCAGTCGATCGTGCGTCGGTTGTTCGTCGTCAAAGTAAAATGTATCCCTTCGTGAGCGAGGGCGTGGGATGTCACGGTGGAGAGCACGTGCCCCTGTTCCGTCGTCGGTTTTTTGAGGAATTTGCGGCGGGCCGGGACGTTATAGAACAGATCGCTGACCGTGGCTGCCGTTCCAACCGGAGTGCCGGTCTCTTTCGGTTCTCCTTCAATCCCTCCTTCGACGGTGACGGCGACGCCCAACTCGTCTTCGGGCCGACGGGTTTTCAACTCGAATCGGGATACGGACGAGATAGCGGCCAGCGCTTCGCCGCGAAATCCCCGCGTGGCGATAGCGGCCAGGTCTCCGGCTGTTAGGATTTTGCTGGTCGCATGACGTTTGACGCATAGCACCGCATCCTTGCGCGACATCCCGCTGCCGTTGTCCGTGACGCGGATAGAGCCTAGGCCTCCCTGGCTGATTTCGACATCGATTCGCTTGGCCCCGGCGTCGATGGCGTTGTCGATGAATTCGCGCACCACCGAGGCGGGACGTTCGACGACCTCGCCCGCAGCGATTTGATTCGCGACTTCCGGGGGAAGAATGTGAATCATCGGTTCTCCGTCATTCAATCCTGTGGTGATGTTCCTGCTGTTCGACCGTTTTCGCCTATCCCCGATACCATAAGTTTTCACACCGGAAAAAACAAGTTATCCAGCAGGATGTTCTTGATGTTTTATTGTCTCATCGTTGAGGAGAAATTTCATGGAAATCATTTTATAAAATTTCGGTATGAGGGATAGACAACGATTCGTGAAGGATGATAGACTCGTACTCGATTCAAAAAGGCTGAAGCCAATAATCGGGAGGTTACAACTTATGAAACGCTTATTCGTATTCGCTCTATGTGCTGTATTCGCGGGACTGCTCGCCGGGGAAGCGATGGCCCAGACTCATATCACCGGGATTATGCGTGATGAATACGCGCTGGGATTGACTCCCACTCTGAAAAGTATGGGGATGGGTGGCGCGTATGTCGGGGTTGACGGTGTACGGTCGATGAACCCCGCCGCATTAGGTAATGTGGAGGGAATTCAAGGCACGTTCGGGTATGGTTTCTACAATCACGATAACGGTCCCGACGGTCATCGGGGACGCATCGACGCCATCTTCCCGGATCCCATTACAACGCTTGTGCCGATTCCATTTCTGCAATCCGGCGCGTGGCGCGTGATGATCGATGGCGTGATCAGTGACGGTGAGGCTGCGTCATTGCTTACCAACCCCGCTGGGAATCCAATGGACATCGAATTCGATTCCATTACCCTCGGCCAACAGTCGGGTTACACGATCACCGATTGGCTTTCTGTGGGGATGGGTGCGTATCCCTACGAAAAAGCCCACGTGGATTTAGGACCGTTCCGGGGAGAAGCGCTCTCGCAGATCGGCAGTGTCCAACTGGGAACGTTGATCCGCCCCTGTGAATGGATCAATGTCGGCGCACAGTACATCTATATTAAAGACGATCTCGAAGTGAATGGACCCGGCGGACACATGGGAGACTATTTCGACATCAACTATTTCGCGGTTGGAATTTCCCTGATGCCGGCGGAAGGCACGCTGATCGCGGTCGATTATTGGAATGGGGAGATGGAAGGCGATATCAATAATGCGATTCCGTTCGATCAGGACGTCGATCGCTGGAACCTTGGAGTCGAGCAGCGGATCAGCGATTATCTGGACCTCCGCATCGGTTCGAACAACGGCGGATTTTCGGCGGGATTCACCTACCGGATCACCGAAAATATCGATCTGGATTACGCCTACGTGAACCAGGCGCTTCGTGACAAAGAAAACGTTTTCGGCGAAACGCAGTATCACGGAATCGCCGTCACCGCCCGCTTCTAAACAGAATGGAAATTCAAATACGTGGAAAAAGGGTACGAGTCTCTTTCGTGCCCTTTTTTCACGTAGACCCGTATGGAGGAAAAAGAGAATGAACGTCTTACGATACCTGTCTGTATGGCTGTCGATCGCTTGTTTTTCCTGCTTGTTCGTTGCAGAAGCTCCCGGTTCAGACCCAATCCGCCCATGCAAGGAAAATCCACGCTTTTGGGAGTACAAGGGGAAGCCGGTTCTGCTGCTGGGCGGAACGAAGGACGACAACCTGTTTCAACTTCCAGACCTGAAAGACCATCTCGACCGGCTGGCCAGTGTGGGCGGCAATTACATTCGCAACACCATGAGTGACCGGAACAACAAAGGATTCGAACTCTATCCATTCAAGAAACTCGCCAGTGGGAAATACGACCTCGATCGATTGAACGAGGAGTACTGGACCCGCTTCTCGAACATGCTTCGTTGGACTGGCGAACGGGATATCATCGTCCAGATCGAGGTCTGGGACCGCTTCGATTACACACGCGACAACTGGCCCGGCCATCCCTATAATCCCAAAAATAACGTGAACTACACCTACGAAGAGACAGGCTTCGCCAAGGACTATCCCGATCATCCCGGCAAGGACAAACAGCCGTTCTTCCACACCATCCCCAACATGAAGAAGTATGAGAAAAAGTACGATATCATTCGGAAATATCAAGAAGCCGTTGTGGATAAAATGCTTTCGTATTCCCTGAAATACGGGAACGTGCTCTACTGCATGAACAACGAAACCAACACACCCGCTCCCTGGGGCCAATACTGGATCAAGCGAATCAAACAACAAGCCAAGAAGGCGGGTGTGGAGGTTTACGTCACCGATATGTGGGACGCCTGGGACATCAAAAGCAAGCACCATCACGTCTCCTACGACGACCCCGTAACCTATACGTTCGTCGACATCTCCCAGAACAACCACAACAAAGGCGATGTTCATTGGGATAACCTTCAATGGGTGCGAAACCGGATCGCTAACGGCATTCGGCCTTTGAACACGGTAAAGATATACGGCGCGGATACCGGCCGTTACGGAACCAGCCAGGACGGGCAGGAACGATTCTGGCGAAATATCCTGGGAGGTATCGCCGCCACCCGTTTCCACCGTCCGGACAGCGGACTTGGGTTGAGCGAATTAGCCCAGGCCAACCTCAGAAGCGCCCGGTTGATGTTGCAGGAAATCAATATTTTCAACTGCACCCCCAACGCTAAAAGTGAATCACTCATCGGCAGGGAAGAGAACGAAGCCTTCTTGACCTGTGTCCCCGGCAAACAATACGCGCTGTTTTTCCCCAAGGGAGGCGAGGTCCAATTGAAAGTCGAAAAAAGAGCGAAGCCTTATACGCTGCGCTGGCTCGACATAGCCAAATCGAAATTCGGTAAGGCGCAAAAACTGAAAGTGGAAGGGAAAACGGTCCGCCTGAAAAGTCCGAATACCAGTCAAATGTGGATTGCGGTTGTCAAATGAGCGATATGAGCCTATACCCGATAGCGTTCTGTCAATCGTCTTAAACCGCCACAACGTCTGTTCGTCCTGAATAAAATTTTGGAAAGAATCGCTTTTGTCAATAGCCGCTCCTTGACCGTTGAGGTTCAGGGGGCAGAATATCCTTATTATCCTTTCAAGCGACTTCAGAAAAAACCGTCCGTTTTGTGTCTATTCAATTCCTGAAGTACAAGAATTTTTGTGATTCATCGCGAAATCGGCAGGAAAATTTGATTACCGCTTGAGGAAACCTATCGGAGGACAGAATCATGGAATTTCCCGCAATGCAGCAGGTCGATGCGCTCGACTTCTTTTCGGATTACGGCAAGTCGATCTACAACCCAACCGGCATCTTCTATTGGGTCGGACGCTCGAAAACCGAAGCCAACATCAACGCGACGATCGGATCGGCCAAAGGACGCGCCAACCAGATTTATGACGACGGCGATGATAAAAAGATCACGCTCTGCATTCCTTCCGTAAAAAAATATATGCCTGAATTATCCACGGAAGAAATTTTCCCTTACGCCCCGGAGATCGGTGTCCCCAAGTTTCGGGAAGCATGGAAAGAGTGGCTGCTGCATAAAGCGGGCGAACACGCGGACCGCATCGGCCCCAAACTGATCAGCCCGATGATCGTCCCCGGCATCACCGGCGCGATGGCGATCACCACCCGTATGTTCGTCGATCCCGGCGCGCCGATCATCGTTCCAGACAAACGCTGGGAAAACTACGATAACGTCTTCCTGCGCAACACCGGCGTCGAGATCGAAGAGTTCCCGTTTTTCCAGGGGCAGGATTTCAACCTGGACGGGTTCATCGGCTCGATTAAAAAAGTTTGGGAAAAACATGACCGGGCGGTCGTCATGCTCAACTTCCCCAACAACCCCACCGGTTATTGCCCGCCGCGCAAAGCCGCGAAGGAAATCGTCGACGCCGTTCATAACCTGGTCGCTTCGACCGACAAGAAACTGGTCATTATTTTCGACGACGCCTACGAAGGCTACGTTTACGACGACGACGCTGAGAACGCCTCGCTCTTCTATCAGTTCGATTCGGCTCCGAACTTCCTGCCGGTCAAGATGGACGGGATCAGCAAGGAATTACTGTGGTACGGTGCAAGAGTCGGTGCGATCACGCTGATGTGCCCGGAACAATGGATGACTGGCGCGAACAAGGACGGCGTCGTCAAGGAAATCGAAAACAAATTCAAGGGTGTAAACCGTAACACGGTTTCCAACTGTAACATGGTGGCTCAAACGGCCTGCCTGAAAGCGTTGCAGAACATCGATCGAGTTCTGACCGAGCGTCAAAAAACTTTCGATATCCTGGCGGGACGCTACCGCCTCATGCAAGAGGAACTCGGCAAGATTAAAACGGACCTGATCGTTCCCGATCCGTTCCAGGGCGGGTTCTTCTGCTTCGTCAATCTCGATCCCAAGTCGGGACTCAAAGCCTCGGACGTCTGCGATCACCTGCTCAAGCAGTATAAAATCGGCACGGTTCCCATCGAGCAGGGTGAAATCAACGGTATCCGGCTCGCATTCTGCGGTGTGGAAGACAAGGACATTCCCGAAGTCTGCCAGAGCCTGGAAAAAGCCGTGCTCGATCTGGCGAAATAACTTTTCGCTATTATTTTATTTCAATTGAACGTAAAGGGATGATATTGATTGTCATCCCTTTTTTTTACTCCTTTTTTTCACTTTAATAAAATGTTGTATGATATGAGTAGGAGAATTGGGTAAAGTGAAAGTACGGTTGCATCCACGCGTTGGAACGCCTTAAAGAGCGGGGAGCAACACCTGACGAAGTGATTTCGACAGTTCTGGATGGAGAGCGTTTCGAAGCAAAATACAATCGAACCGGTTGCAGGCGAAATTTTTCATTCGATGGTGAATGGCGTGGTTGCCAGTATACGACAAAACAAATTGAAACTTTCGCGGTTGAAGAAGACGGATGGTTAGTCATCACCGTAATCGTGAAATTCTTTTAAATAAGTGGAGTTGGTATAATGAAATTAGTATACGATCCCCGTTACAATATCGCCTATCTCAGTTTGTGTGAAAAAACGGCCGAAGTGGAAACGATTCAGATCAGCGGCGAATTGAATGTGGATATGACGCCCGACGGGAAAATTTACGGGATCGAAATGCTCAACGCGAATCAACAACTCATGGCTCAAAACGAAGGGGATTTTATCTTCGTCAATGAAGCCCTTGGAAAAAAACAACATATTTCATTTAAATAAACTCGAAGAATGGATTGTGAAATTTGTTCCATTGGGTTTGTGAAAGCAAAATTTCATAGACAATGAATCGATGAGTACACAGAAACGTCTCTCCCAGGTTTGATCGAAAATCCCATGCCTTTCGGGGGGAGTGAACTTGACAACGTTACCCGCTTTTCGTATACAGAAGACAATTACAACATGATTTAGCATCCATGTTTTCACAATTCCAATTCCAGGAGAAAGTCCCATGGCGAAAAAGAAACAGATCACGATCACACTGCCCAACAAAATCGGCGAACTGGCGAAACTAAGCAGAAGCCTGGCGAAAAGCGGCGTCAATATCGAAGCGATCTCGGTCACGAATCTGATCGAGGCCGGTGTGGTGCGGTTTATTCCCAGCAACATCGCCAAAGCGAAAAAAGCGCTCAAGAAATACGGTGCGACGGTCACGGTGGAAGATGTCCTGGCGATTGCGATGCCGAACGATCCGGGCGCATTGGCCAAAACCGCCGCCAAACTCCAGAAAAAGAAAATCAACGTGGACTACATCTACGGCAGTTCGTCATCTAAAAAAGGTGGAAAAGCCGTCTGCATCTTCAAAACCTCCGACTTGAAGGCAACGGCGAAATTGTTGTAGTAGGCGTTTCTTGTTCTGAGCGGAGATAAAGCCTTTTTTTTCCGAATTGTTATAGTCTGCCAAAATTGGACTTAAACAATAAAAACGCCCGAAGACCATTGGGTTTCCAGGCGTTTGGTTTGTCTTGCGGTTAAAAGGGGATTTAGCGGGGTGCGGTGTTGTATTGTGGCTGCTGCTGAATGACGGTCGTCGTCCGGTTTTGAGTCGCGCCTTGATTGTAGCCCTGGTTGAAACCATCCTGGCGGGCTTCTTGCTTCTGATCGTCGATGTGATCGTTTAGTATCGCGCCTGTGAAACCTCCAGCCATCGCGCCGAGCAGCGTGCCTTCCGTATCGCCGCCGATGATCTGGCCCGCGATGCCACCGATTGCTGCGCCACCCATTGCACCGCGCTGCGCCGGGGTCGTTTGGCAGGCGCTGGCGACTAAGGCGATTCCTAAAATGATGAATAAACCTCTATAATGTTTCATTGGATTTTATACTCCCTTTCCGATTGTTAGTCTTCATTTTTAGTTATCGAATGAGACGACTTTCCAGCTAAAATCATTCAATTTTTCATAAAATGAATCCGATCCAAGTGACGGACAATCATTTTAACACTAAACTGCCACTAGACAACCGAATTATGCGGGGGACCGAACTGAACTCATGATTGAAAATGCCTCATCGGCCTGCCGAAAAATCGTCGAGACCTTCGACGCACACACGTTGTTGATCTTTTTCGTTCCTTTCATCGTGTACATGGCCAACGGGCGTGAAATCAGCAGTGGGGATCCAACTCCGACCGTCTTCACCGCCGTCAACCTCGTCAAAAAAGGAACGTTTTTCCTCGACGATCTGCACGATTACATCGCTTACAACAAAATGCCCTATTTCATTTCCGAGCAAAAAGGCCGGATCGTCTCCAATTATCCCGTTTTCCCCGCCGTGATGGCCGCACCGATCTTCGCCCCGTTCACCTGGGGGGGCATGATCCAAAAAGGGGATGGTGATCTCGTCTGGAAATACCTTTCCAAACTCTCCGGATCGGTCTATACCGCCCTATCCGTCCTGCTCCTCTATTTCACTTTTCGGAGGACGATCGGAAAAGAAGGCGCTTTGGTGTTATCGGGCGTGTACGGTTTGGGAACCGCGTTGTGGCCCGTCGCATCGCAGAGTTTATGGCAGCACGGCCCCAGTCTCTTCTGGTGGTCGGTTGGATTCTACGCTCTGACCCGCACCGCGCAAACGAAGGAGAATTCCGAGTTCCACCGGTTCGCCGTTCTCGCCGGGATTGCCACAGGATGCGCCGTGTTGTGCCGCACCACCAACGGTATCGGCGCGGCGGTGATCTGTCTGGCAATGATTGGGCGCTATCGCTGGCGGGCGGTATATTTCGTGGCGATTGTCACTGCGTTGACGATGTCGCTCATTGGATACAACCTGTCGGTTTTCGATTCCTGGAAGGGGGGGGACGCGATTCTTCATTCGCTTCATTGGGAACTGGACCGGATCGAGGGCGGTTCCTGGTCCACCCCGTTATGGATCGGTTTCCCCGGACAGTTGATCAGCCCAAGCCGGGGCATCTTGATTTTCAGCCCATTCTTCATTTTCGCGTTTTGGGGAATGATCACAATTTGGCGGCGCAGCGATCCGGTGTGGCGTTTGTTCGCGTTGACGGTTCCCGCCTCCCTCCTAATGTTCGTTGTTTTTGGGAAATATGCTGTCTGGTGGGGGGGCAATTCCCATTACGGCCCCCGATACCAGATCGAAGCGTTTCCTTTTCTGATGGTGTACATCGCGGCGGTATGGCCCAGCCTGGCTGTGTCCCGAAAGTGGCTGCTCCTTTTTGGAGTGCTGGCGGCCTATTCGGTTTTCGTGCAGTGGGTCGGCGCGTTTTGCTATCCGGGGGGCTGGACGGTGGAGCCGGTCAGCCTGGCCGACGACAAGGCGCGTCTCTGGGACTGGTCGTACAACCAAATTTGGACGTGTATGAAAAGCGGGGTGAAATGGCCTTTTTAAGCCAACTGTCGAGCGATGACCGGTATGACGAATGCCACATTTCATTCCTCCAATTGGTCCGAATGGTACTTCCGTGTATGATATTTGTGTGTTTATTCCATTATTCTTCTATAGAAAAGAGAGCGTGATGAAACGGTTTGCTTTAATTCTTTTAACGGTCGCTATCTTTCCGATGGTTGGTTTTACTTTGGTTATAGAAACCATCGAAGCCGTCGTCAATAACGAATTGATTCTTTCCGGTGAAGTGAAGACGCAAGCACTTCAACAGGCGATGAAGCAAAGGCAACTCGGCAAAACGATTGATGATGAAGTATTTATGGAAATATGGAAAATCGTTCTCAACGGGATGATCGACGACCTGCTGATCATGCAGGAAATCCGTAAATCCCTCTCTGAAGAAAGACAGGAACAAATCCGGCAATACATCGAAAACAGAGCGAATTTCGAGATGGCCCGAATCAGCGTCGAATTCAACACGCCTGAAAAACTCGCTCAGCGTGAGAAGGAGACCGGCTTGAGTTGGGTCGAAGAGCGCCAAGCTTTACAGCGAATGATATACCGTCAATACATTCAGGACTCGATCGCCCAACAATTTACGAATTCAAAAGTCTCCCCTCCCACCCCGGAGGAAATCGAAGCTTTCAACGAGAACAATCCGGGCGATCGGCCCGACGGCAGTGTGAAGATTGCCATGATCCAACTCAATCTCCCTCCCAATGCTTCATCGAGCGCCGAACGGAACGTTCTCAAGCAAGCGAGAGAAATCGTTTTGCGGGCGCGGGGCGGTGAAGCGTTTGAAGCGCTGGCGAGCCAATACTCTCAAGATGAAGCGTCAAAAAAGTACGGTGGGCATCTTTCTACGATATTCAAAAAGGGTGAAACCGCTGTAGCATTCAATCCCATTTTCGATTTGGGAAAGGATGATATCTCCGATCCCATTCGGACAGCGGCCGGTTTCCTTATTTTCAAGATTGTCGAGAAAGACACAGTTGAAAACCGGATTATGAAACGAAAGAAAGAACTCAATATCAGGAAATGGATTCAACAGTTGCGGGAGAAAGCGATAATCGACTTTCGCCCTCGATTGTCGATGGAGGAGGATGCGAAGCCTTCCAATTGATTGTCGAGTGTGAAAAAAAGGTTTTTTAAGGCAGCGTGAGTTCTTTTTCAAGATCGAAGGCAATATCGAAATCCTCGATCCGGTCGTCTTTGGTCTTTTTTATCTCTCCTAGATCGACCAAGTTGAAAACGATATTTCCGAAATCCTTCGGGGATTCGATTCCCCATTCCATGAAAACCGTAAACGCCATATCACCGAACCGGTCACGGGCGTATCGCGCAATCCCCGACAGAAGCTCCTGCCCGGTCACGTGCCGGTTTTTCTTGAATAGAAATTGTGTGTAACGAAGCGATTCCAGAACGAATTGGTAGGCGTTGGGATGATAGCGACTGTGAGTATCGACGACCCAATTCAAGAGATATTCTTCATTCATATTCCAAACTCTGTACACTGGAAGAACGAACTTCCATATCGAACGTAGTCTCCGATGTTACGAACGGTTTCAACATCCTATTGAATACCGGTTTGGAAAGCACAACATCTTGTGGTGAAAGTTCGTGATGACGTAACATCGATGAATAGACAGTATAGTTGCTTTTCTCCGATCGGCAACCACTATTTTTATTGTCTGAATGCCTTAAAATCTCGATTGATCTTGAACGGGAAGGGAAGAGATAAAAAAAAGGGGCGTGGTTCGATTACCCACGCCCCTTGAGGATTAGAAACAATGCGCTCTTCTTAGTATAGCGGCCATACCGAAACGTCGACTTGGCCTGAATTGGAGTCCAAATCGCCCGCCGATAAGGCCGTATTACTGATCCGGATACGATCGACCGATCCATAGTACGGCAGTCCGCCAGTCGGTTCGGCACCGATGTAGAGAGTGCCTCCCTCAGCTGGAATGGTTCCGCCTGTATAATCTCGAGATTCGATCAACTCACCGTTGATGAAATAATTAATGGACTCTCCCGCGATGTGGGATACGGCGACGTGTGTCCATTCAAAAGTGCTTGGAACGATGGCATTCGTTGAAGCCATGTCGGCGATGCCAAGGGTGGTGACTTGAAGCCTGCCGTCCGAATTGATCGACAGGGAATAACCGTGACCGGAGTAACCGTAATAGAAGATCACTTCCCGTTGTTCGACCGGCAAATCGGTGCTGACCCATGCTTCCAGTGTCCAGTCTCCATCGCTGAAATCCAGAATCCCGTTCGGATCCGCGACAAAAGAGCGCTGGTCTTGGTCCAGTTCGAATAAGAGGGACATATCACCCGCCCCGCCGCTTGGACTGTTTTCTTCAATAACTGGAAGGTTCGCATTGGTCCGGGGGACATTATTCTCAACCCATGTTTCCAAGGAGATTGCCGTTCGTACCGGATCGGCGCCTTGGCTGTCATAAGGCACGCTTCCTGAGTCGAAATCGTAATAAGCGAGAGTGTTTGCCCCAACGGGTTTGGCCGCCGCAGCATCTGTGTCCAATTCATCAGTCGCCAAAGCCGCGTTGGAAATTCGGACTCGGTCGATATCACCCGGAAAACGGCTGATGGATGTATATTGCGAACCGATGTTCAATTCCTTTGAGGACGGATCCCGCATGGGGCGGTTCTCATTGATCGCCTCCAACTCTTCTCCATCCACATAAAAGAACACCTGAGCGTCCACATCGGAGTAAACCGTAGCGACATGATGCCATTCCCCATCAGCGGGAAACTCGACCGAGGAGAAGACATCGACGACGCCGAATGTCGTGAACAGGAGGTTGCTGTCGCTGAGTCCCAATTTCCATCCACCCGCTCCGTCACGGCCGCCAGGAACGCCATAACTCACAATCCCGACATGCCCGCCTTGAAGGTTGTCCGATCGAAGCCACGCTTCAATCGTGATGGGCGGTTCGAGAACATTCAGCAGTTCCACATCCGAATCGTCCACGATCAGGGCCGCTTCGCCATCCAGCGATAAGGCCAAATCGGTGGCTTCGCCGGAGGGACCAGGGGCCGATCCAGGCGAACTGAACGGCATCCCTAATATGCCGGTCCGGCCGCTGGCGCTGGAATCCTGAAATCCTGCGTTTTGATCGATTCCTCGACCGATATCGATATTGTCGAACGTCCAGAATCCGACGGTGTCAGCGTTGGATACACCGTAGAAAAACAGGGGGGACATCAGTACGAGACCGATGTCAGCCGCCGGGCTAGTCTGACCCACCCGGAGTCACCCGGTGTGACCCGT
>CAZSIZ010000108.1:0-18165 GCA_964606645.1 uncultured bacterium | reverse complement strand
GTTTCCCAAATTGAAACCGTCAAACAGAGTTGGGCCCAACTCGCCTAACAAAACGTAAGAAAATAAAAGAAAAATGAAGAAACAAGAAAATTTCAAAGGAAAATAAACAGAAAGAAAAAAAGAACCTCTTTCCCTCAGGGAGAAAGATTGAAGGTGAGAACAATAATGTAAAAAACGTATCGTTGACTAAATAGACCCAAAACCCTAACCCCTAAACCCTGCCGTATCACAGGTTGACGACGTTACTCCGGTTGCGGGTCATATCGAACTGGAATTCCGGACGGCTTGAGTCTTCGGGAACCGGCCCGGTGACGCTTGTCCAGAATTCCTGGAAGATTTTCTCTTCGGAGAAACGGTCACGCGCGTATATCGCCGCTTTTTCGCCCATCTTTTTCCGGCGGGCGAAATCCAGCCACAGGCTCTCGGCAGCGTCGATGAATTCCGTCTCGGACCGGGCCACGATTCCCGTTTCACCCGGTTCGATCAGCCCTTGCGGTCCACCCTCGTTCATCACGACGCAAGGCAATCCCGACGCCTGCGCTTCAACAACGACGTTGCCGAACGTATCGAGAAGGCCGGGGTAAACGAACAAATCGGCGGATGCGTAAGCCGCCGCTAAATCGCTGTCGAATTTCGCGCCGGTCAGATGAAAGCGCGGGAAGGACGATGTCTTACGGCGCAGCTCCTTGAAATAAGGCCCGTCTCCCACACAAAAGATTGAGAGCCACTCGTATTTCGCCGAGAGTTTCTCATAAAGATGGATAAGAACATCGATATTCTTATCCTTGGAAATTCGCCCCACATAAAGCATTTTGCAGGGCGAGCGATCGTCTTTCCAATACCGTTCGTCGCGGTGTGAGGGAGAAAAAACATTCGGATCGACCCAGCGTTCGAGAATCCGGGTACGCGATCGAGGGATTTCAAGATTCTCGATATCTTCGAGATACCATTTCGAGGGCGCAAAAACGAAATCGGTGTGTTTATAAAACATCCGGGTCAGTTGCAAGGCGAGTTTGCCGAACGCCGGATCGCCCGATACCTGCAGCGCGATTCGAGGCAGGTCGGTGTGATAGATCCCGTGAACCGGCAGGCGCATCATCTTGGCGCAGATCATCCCAGCCACTCCAACCGGCCCCGGTGTGCTGACCACGACGGCATCGAATTCCTCCTCCACCATATATTGCAGCACTTTGAGAACCGATGGAATGAACAAGGAGACATTGTCGTAACCGGGTGTATCGAACTCGCGAACCGGCGCGAAGTTCTTAACACCTTCCCGCGAGGAAAGGTCTTCCGAGTGACTCGTAACGATTGTCAGGTTCCGTTCGTGCCGGTTTCCCGCATCGAGAAACATCTGACAGGTTTTGGAGACGCCGTCCATATTGAGAAACGAATCCGTGAACCAGGCCACTTTGGGTTTCCGCTGAATCCCGGCCCATGTTTCGGCCCGTTCGATCAGATCGCGTTCGCCGTGCAGACTGCGGCAAACCATCATATACGAGGCGAGAACGGCCGGCGCGAACACGATGAAATAATGAAGCAGCTGCGGCTTCTCGCAGACACGGACAATCATCTGATCCAAGACATCCGACGCCAGATTGAAGACGTTGCGGTTGTATTCCTCCTGCGTCATCAGTCCTTCTTCGTAGAGGGAACGAAACGCGATGTTGTTGCCGACGATTTCGCGAATCTCTTCGATCAGGTTCAGTTTCGAGCCTTGTGGATGCCAGATATATTTTAAGACACGCTTCAAACCTTTCCGGAAACGAAGTTTGGATGGGATTTTCAGCGGGCGGTTGCGTTCGAAAATACGGGCGAGAATATGGAACAGTTCTCCGGATTCGGGACCGATTTTGCTGCGGTAATATTGAAACGCAATACTGTTGACCTGGTGCGCCAAAGTAAGAATCCCGTCGTTAGCGCCCCGTGGCCGGGTTTTTCCATTCCGAATTCCGTCGAGCAGACTCTGCTTGGTCATGCTTTCGACTTCGACCTCGGTATAGCAGGTTCCCACGAAAAGCCCACTGTGATCGTCCGAACCGCCGGTGACGAATTTCTCCCAGGGTCGATGGCCGACGGGTTCGATATCATGCTTATCGGCGAGCCGGTTGAGATCATCCTGGGTCAGATTCGTGATGACTTTTTCCTGCGCCAGGTTGAGACGGTTCAGCCGGGTTCCATTCAGAATTTCAAAACGTTTGAAAAGGAGAAGCGATTGTTCGAACTCGTTCCACGTCAACCGGCCATTGACCTTGATCAGGGGGTGTGCCAGAAAATGGATGATGGCTTCGTCGTTGAGGTATCGGACCAGATCGAAAACGTTTTCGCGGAGGGAATGAATTTCACGGTGCTGTTCGGGCGTGATATCCAGGCAGACGATATGGACTTTGATCTCACCGGGAAAGTAAGCCGTCACTTCCTGGCCGGTAATAACATTGTCGTACTGCTCGATCTCTCGAACGCCGTCACAGGTGTTATGATCGGTAATCGTAACGAAATCCATGCCCCGCAGCATGGCGTTTTCGCGCACCTCTTCCGGCGAGATAAAACTTTCCGGACACCCCAGCCGTTGCATCAACCACAGCGAGGGCCGGTCGGACGCCCACGAATGGCAGTGTAAATCGATCTTCGCATAAAGAGGTTCTTTTTTCATCACCGTTTGTCCTCCCCCGATCGGCACGCAGTCATACCGGAGAATCGAACAGTTCCCGTCTTTAGGCCGCCCGGATACGATCGTCCTCTCTTTCAATCAATACGCATCAGTCACGAGATTATTTCATTTAAAATGCAACGATCGAATTTACGTCTTGCTAAAATGGCGCTCGATATAGTCCAGCGCTTCATCCAGGGACGGAAGTATCTTGGTGCAGAATTTGACCATCCAGGGGTTACAATCCGCGAACGGGAAGGGTGAAAACGCGACGACGAATTTTCCCATGTCGTGGGAGGCGTAAAAGACCTCCATCGCGGTTCCCACACTCGCCTTGCTGTAATTGACCAGAATGATGTCGGCGTCGCGGATGTCCTGCAAGTCGAACTCGACGATTTCGTTGGCACTGTCGACCTCGTGATCCTTGAAATCGCGGCGCATGGGATCGAGCAGACAAAACCGGTTATCCAGTTTTTTCTTCGCTTCCTCACGCCATTTTCGAGCCACGCCTTCAATTTCCCCCATGATCGGGCCGCACAGGTAAATCGTTTTTTTAGATTCCGTCACGCTGTCTCTCCATCCTATCATTCATTAGCGATTGGATCGGCCATTCCTTCATGGGCTGGCAGACCGAATCGTTTTCTTTTACTATAATACTCCAAGAAATTAGGATTTGCGAAGAGAACGCCCCTTAGAGAATGAACGTTTTTTTAAGGCAAACCATTTCAACCGATGATAGAGGAACTCGACATGGCCAAAAATCCAGACAAGCTGTTATGCGCGAAATGCCCGGCGCTTTGCTGCAAGTACATTACTGTCGAAACCGAGAAACTCGACGACAAGCGCCATTACGATGATATCCGATGGTATCTGCTTCATGAGGGGATTTCGCTTCTGATCGAAGAGGAACGCTGGCTGCTCCAGATTCCCACGCCTTGCACAAAGCTGACGAAAGACGGGCGATGCCGTATTTACAAAAATCGCCCCGAGACCTGCCGTGAGTATCAAACTGAAAATTGTGATTACTACACGGAATTTGAAGATTGCGATACGGAATATCTTTTGATCGAAACCCCGAAAGCATTTAAGAAATACCTCAAAAAGCAAAAAAGAAAAAAGGCGAAAAAGAAGAAATAGGTGTTCTCTGTTTCAACTTTCATTTCTGATGTACCGTGAACCGGTCAATCATTTCGTGTTTATTTCATATAATGTTTCGATGTTATATCATCTACGGAAAAGGAGACTATGATGTTGAATTTCCATCGGACCGTTCAAACCAGCCTTCTCGCCGTGTTTTTCTTTGCCTGTTTAACCGGGTCGAATGCGTTTTCCCAGGCCAACGATATTTCGCTCGCCCAATCGTTCCCGAAAGAGAAGTTGCAGGAGATATTGATTCCTCGAAACGACTGGCTGCCGTTTCCAACCGTCTCGGATCGGGACGCCTGGGAACGGATACGAACGCCCATTAAAAAGAACATCGTGGAACGGGCTGAAGCACTTGTTGAACAGGATCTTCCCGTTCTTCCCGCGTCGGTCTATTTACAATTTAAACGTAATGGCAACCGCAGTAATTACCAGAATATCTGGTACGAGCGTCGAAGCCGGCTCGGTTCTTTAGTGACTGCCGAGTGCATTGAAAACAAGGGGCGTTTTCTCGATTCGATTGCCGATTTGATCTGGGCGATCTGTGAAGAAACCTCTTGGACCTGGCCCGCGCATATCAGCCCACAGAAAGCGGGAAGGGATCTGCCCGATGTCGACGATCAGGTCGTCGCGCTTTTTTCGGCCCAGACCGCGAACACACTCGTTCTCACGAATTATCTGCTCGGTGAGAAGTTGGATTCCGTCTCCCCCTTGATTCGGAAGCGGATCGTGAAAGAGATCGACCGGCGAATTCTCACACCATTTTTAGATAAAAAATTTGGGTGGATGGGCCATTCGGCACGCGCGCGCAAAAGTTATCCCAACAATTGGAATCCCTGGATCTGCTCGAACGTGCTTCTCTCGGCGCTGCTCTCCGAATCCGATGAAGCAAGGCGGGTGCAACTCGTTCACAAAGTACTGGATTGTTTGGATAACTTTTTGACGTATTACCCTTCTGACGGCAGCTGCGATGAAGGGCCGAGTTATTGGGGCCGCGCGGGCGCGAGTGTGTTCGATTCCCTGGAACACTTATATAGCGCGACCAATCAAAAGTTTGATTACTACAAACATCCTTTGATTCAGGAGATCGCCCGTTTCATCTATCGGGTGCATATCGTGGATAATGACTATGTATGCCTGGGTGACTCCGACGCTCAAATTTCGATTTCCAACGAACTCGTCTACCGGTTTGGAAAACGAATCAACGATGAGTATTTGATGGCGTTGGGTTCTTATGGGATCGATGCAGACGTCTTGTTGGAGAAAACCAGCGGAAGTTCCGACATGAACCGCTTTCTTTATTTACTTTTTAACGGGGAAGAGCTGGTTCAAAACGCTCCATCGTCGCAGCGATTGGTACGGGATGCGTGGTTAGGCCATTCCAACATGCAGATGATGACCGCGCGGGATCGGGAAGGCAACGCGGATGGTTTGTATCTAGCGGCTTGGGGAGGACACAACGCACAGAGTCATAACCACAACGATGTGGGAAATTTTGTCGTGTTTGCAAATGGGAAGCCGGTCCTGATCGATATCGGAAGACCCACCTACACCCGTCAGACTTTCAGCAGCCGCCGCTATGAGATTTGGGCATTCCAATCCGGTTTTCACAATCTGCCCACGATCAACGGGGTGGATCAGAAAGCGGGAAGGCAGTACACGGCGAAACAGGTTTCTTATGACACCAACGATTCGATGGCGGTGATGGAAATGGATATCGCCAATGCGTATCCCGAAAAAGCCGGGATCGAATCATGGAACCGGACGGTTCGTCTGAACCGGGGTAAATCCATTCAAGTGATCGATCGATACGAGTTGAAAGCGCCGTCCGGCGATGTGATCGAAAATTTCATCGTCGCAGGAAAAGTCATCGAAAGCGAACCGGGGAAACTGCTCTTGAACGACCGGGAGGAGACAGTTCGATTGCGGTTCGATTACAACCCCGCAAAACTGTCCGCGGCGATCGAACCAGTCGAATTGAAGGACTCGAAATTACGGCGGATTTGGGGTGAATGTCTCTATCGGATTCGCTTAAAGGCAAAAACCGCAGCCCAGAAAAACCGCCTAGAATTCCACCTGTCAATTGTGAAATAATAAACGTCTGGCGTAATATTTACGGACGGTTCAAGACAACAAACCGCTCATTTATGGTGCAGGCTGGAAGCCTGCACCATAAAACTATTTACTGTTTTTCTTGGAGGATGGCGTGGGCGTGGCGGGCGTAGTGGCCTCGTAGGTCGCGTTCGTATTGCTTTAGTATTTTCTCTCCCATTTCTTGATAGTCGCCGCATCGGTATAACGCGCGGGCCAGGATCAGTTCGCGCAGGGTGCGGTCGCGAACTCCGGTATCCGTAGCGGTGGTTGGAGGCGTGCGGCGGGCCTTGTGGATGTCGGTCATGGCGTGACCGCTCATCTTTGGTTTGCTCAAATGATCGGCCAGGGGTTTGGCGGCGGCGGGATCGCCCAGCGTTTCGAGCGAGAGGGCGATCGCGCGGTGATGGGAGAATTCACTGCTTGCATCCAACCGTTCGAGTTTTTCGAGAATCGGTTTCAACGCCCGCTTATCTTCCGTGCGGGCCAGCGCGATAATCTGACAATCGTAGGGGCTGAGGCTTCCGCCGAACTGTCCCATACCGGTGAATTTCCAGCCCTGGTCCCACTCCTGCGCCTCGACAGCGGAAAGCAGGGTCTCCACGCCGGAATTGTCTCCCATCATTCCGAGAATATGCGCGTAGATCAATTTTTCCACGTCCAGATTGGGGGGGGTGTCGATTTGGTCAATCGGCGGATTTTCGAGATAGGCCTTGAGCTCGGCTTCATCGGCGACTTCGTAAGCCATCCGCAACAAGGGAACGGAATCACGCGGCTGAGCGAGGACGATTCCAACGCCCCCATAATTATTCGCGGCATTCCGAACGGCTTCGGCAACAGTGTCTTGAGACAGCGGGAATGAGTCCTGGTCCGTGAGGACACGTTTGGGCAGACTGTCTTTTTCGATCAGATGTTTCTGCAAGGCTTTGATATCGATCCCGCGAGTGCCTTTGCCCGTCGTGGCGGCCATCGAAGCGGCGACACCCATTGAGTAGCCCTGGTTTTGGATACAGGCCTGCATACGCAGAATGGGCATGGCGTCGCGGTGGGCGCTGATGCCGAGTCCGGTGACGATAATGCCGTCCAGCCCTTTCGGCAACAGGGCGCGGTAGGGTGTATTCGCAATGACCTCTTTCTTGTCAGGCGGTTTCAGCATGAAGATATCGTGCGTCGTGAATCCGTGTGTGTCGAAATTGCTTCGCGCCAGATTGACCGTATCGGGAAACGTGCGCCGGTTCATAATATCCAGTGGAGAGATGGTGTAATCTCCCACGATACGGCGGCGCTCGCGAGTGTCGATAATCTGTCCCATATCGTAAGCGTCTTTGAATTTTTCCTTGGCGAGAATCATTGTGCGCCAGACATCGACGAGATCGCTTTCATCGGAGAAGGTGTAGTCGGTGTTGGTGTAATTCGCACCGGGCTGACGTGGAGGCAGACCCGTTCCCTGGAGAGCGGCGTCTTCCGATCCGGTAAACTTATAAGCCGCGCCCGCCGAGATGGCGATGTCCGCGCTGCCGGTCGAATCGATTGCGGTTTTACATAGAACGATCCCACGTCCTGCCGGGGTGGCGACGACGACCCCTTTGACACATCCGTCCACCACCAACGAACCGCACCCCAGCGAACCGAACCAGATATCCGCGCCTGCTTTGCGAAGTTCGCTGCGGTACCATTGCATCTTGTTTTCGACGTTCCAGCCTCCGGGACGGCGTTGGAGATCGTCGCGCATCGTCGAGATTCCTCGATCGACCTCGGCGGTGAAACCTTCCCGATAGCCGAAATAGTAGCGCCCAATCAATCCCAGGGTTCCGACTCCACCCAGGCCGTGGAGGTATTCGATGACCAGTGTCTTCGCACCCTGACGCGCGGCCCCGATGCCCGCCGGGGCACCACCCGTGCCTCCACCGATCACGACCACATCGTATTCACCCAGGATTGGAATCGCGCGGTCTTCGGACGGAATGGTGGGCAAGTCTTCCTCAATGGGACGGACTCCGACCAGCAGTTCGCGGACCTCTCCTCGATCCGTGCCGGTTGTTTTCGTCTTTGCCAAACGAACGCCTCGAAGCGAAGGAATTCGTTTCGCTTCCTCAGCCGCCGCCCGGCCGATTCGGGTTCCCATATCCAGCAGAGTTAAAGGACTCATCAGTTTTTCAGCAGCCTGACGGGAGATATCCGCACAGCCTCCAAGCACGTACAGGCGATCGAAACCTTTGGGTTGAAATGCGGCAAGGTCGGTTTTCTCTGCGCCGGGCCATGCGCCGGAAAGGGATTTTTTTCCTTTCATGGGATCGGGTGGAACTTGAAAAAGAACCTCCGATGAATCAACCTGTCCCGGCTGCCACGTCCAATCGCGGGCCTGTTGATCGGCTTTGGCGAAAGACGCGAAGGAACCGTCTTGCATCGGGATCGTCAGCGTGTATTCGATGGCGTCGAACACGCCGGGTTGAATCCCTTGATAGTTTCCCTGCTCGGTACGCACGGGGGACGGCATTTTGCGGGAATGGAGACGATCTCCGGAACGAATTTCTCCACCGATGACGATCCGTTTGAAGGTTTGCGGTCCGGCGGGATACGGCTCGAACTTGGCGCCAGCGATGCGCGCGATATCGGCTCGCGGCATGGCGTCGATGATGACTTTGGCTTTGACCGCCTGGCGTCCGGAGCGGTTGACCATCACGATACCGGCGTTTTTCCCTTCACGGTCGGTTAATACATCAGTGGCGATGCAGCTGTAGAGAAATTGAACTCCGGCGTCGAGCAGCGCCCGGTCGAGCGTGCGTTTGACTTGCATGGGCGTCGGTGGAAGACGTTTCTTCTCCACAGGCGAAGGTGTTTCAGACACAACAAGGATTTCGCCAAGGAGAATTCGCTCGGCTTCCTCCGCCTGGCGAACGTCGAATTTGACGTACCGGGCCGATTGCTTAATCGGGGCGAAAAGATTGAGGGACGATTGTTCGGACGTGATTTGACCCAGTTTTTTATTCTGAATAACCGCGACTTGTTTCCAACTATTTTTGTCATTGCCGATCGAAACGATGACTCGTTCCACCGCAAATTCGCCATTGCGCTGATAGGCCATCACGTGGGTGGTTTCGATGAGTTGTTTTTCGGAGAGATCGGCGATCAGCGTGACGTGGCCGTTGTACTGGACGCTTTGACTGGACGCGTTGCTCCATGTGCCATCCGTCAGGATAGAAGGCGTCTTGGTGTCCCGATGGATGGCGGCCGAAGGTTTGTTTGCCTCGTAGGTGATTGGTATTTTCTTTCCGATCAGGGGCATTATCTCCGGTTGAGCGAACAGGGTTTTGGCCAGCGCGGTTGAAGGTTCTTCGCCGTGTTCGAGCCATAGGCGATAGGTGGCGCACAGGTCTTCGCCGAGGTAGGGTCTTGGGGCGGCGAGAAAGACTTTTGCCCCGTTTTGTGCGGCTTCGACGGCGGCGGCGACTCCAGACGAGGTTCCGCCGACGACCACGACATCGACGTCGTAGGCGACGGGAATATTTCTCGCGGATTCGAGGATCGAATCGGCTCCGTTGACCAGGGGGGACAGACAGAGCAGCAGTGTGAGCGTTTGAAGAATTATTCGTTTCATTATTCTCTCCGATGAATATTATTATTCGACGATAGACGGTTCGATTTCAAAATGAAGATACTCTATTTTTTTGGAGATGGATAGCCGTAACGAAACTGTTTGGCGAGTAAATTTTCCATTGTTTTTCCTCCGAGTGCCCTATAAACACAAGGAAAAAAATGTTAAAAACAGAAGAATTAAATTTTATGGTAAAGGGAGAATGAAATCATGAAGAAAGCAATTGTTGTGCTGTTGGTTTTAGGATTGTTGCCGATCGTTTCGCAGGCTCAGCTGTTTTCACCGGGGAATGTTATTTTCGCCGATCCCAATTACAACCCTGGGGCTGAAGACGGCCAGGTGGTTGAAGTGAAGATCACCGGCAACTCGGCGGAAATCGTGAATGTGATTCGGTGGAATTTGGACGATGCGAGTCGGCGGCGTCCGTTGGGAATCGATGTCGATCCCAATGGAACCGTATGGGTAGGGCTTACGGCCGCTTTCGACGACACGGCTGAATTCCCCGAGGGTATTGCAGAGATTTTGCGTATCGACAAGGATGGGACTCAAACGTTTACGATGGCCGATATCGTTAAGGGCACTTACCTTGCCGCTATTGGACCGAATGAAGTGGTGATAAGCAGCAACTCCGGCGATGCGGGGACACCGTACCGATATATCATTGAGAATGGTGAAATTACAGACTGGGCTGAATTCCAAAAATCCAGTCACGGAGAAGCGCTTCGGCTTCCGGATGGCCGGATTCTACAAGGCGACAACGGCGCTCCGGGTATCCATATTTTCGACAATGCAGGCGGTCCTCCAACCGGTCTCTTTTATGACGATGGAAGAACGGTCCGTTCGCTTACTTACAATGAAGAAATTGGAAGCGTTATGGCGTCCTTGCAAGATCAAGTGACACTACTGCGAATCGGTTTGGATGGAACGCTGGAAGAAGAACATCTTGCCGGTGATGATGGATTCGGGAATCTATGGGGAATCGCTCAAGTTCCCGGTTCCACCAATATTATCATGGGCAGCCATAATATCGACGAAAACCGGAATCGATTTGCGGTGTATAACGCACTCGATCTGGCGGCGGGACCGAGGATCATTACGATCGATTCCGGTTTCGTGGCCGCCGGACTGCCTGAGGATTATACCTTCCGGTCCCTGTTCAATATGGCGGTCGTGCCCGGCGCAGACTTACCGACACCTGTGGAGATTTGGGAACTGCATTGACCGGCCCTTTTCAATCGGCGCGATAGGAGTTGAAAACATGAAACCCAAAGGCCCTTTCACTTGCGGTTGTGAAAGGGCCTTTTCATAATAGAGGAAGGGATGGTGCGGCTCGTTTCGCTTTTTAGCCCACTCAACTTGACTCCAAAGCGGGTTTTTCTGGAAAGCGTGCAAACAGAAGTTAGGCAGAGGAGTTTATAAGAAATGAGTTGGATTGTATCACTTGAAGAACATGGACACATTACGGAATCCATAATCCACTTCAATGAGGCCACTAATGCGCTTGAAGAGGGTATACCAAATGTCAAAGTTTCTCGTTTATTTTCAGATGCTCTCAACAAGATACAAACGGAATGGTCGCTCCATCAAGATGAGCAGAGTGGTGTGACCAAAGCCTTTCAGACAATGATACTTATGAGTATGGAGGGTACCGCTGGCATTGAGTTACTGAAAAGTGATGAGTTAAGAAACTTCGTTTTATTTGACCCCCCTATCATGAATCATGATATCCTGCGACGGAATCACTACAGACCAGATCAAGAACTTGATTCAAAGTTAGTCAAGAAAGCATCCGGGGCACATCACTCTCTCGTAAATGCTTACAATAGATATTTCTCTCAAAAAACAGACGAAATCAAAAAAAGTTTGTTAAAAAAAACGGCGGAACTGCTGTATGTTGTTCGTTCGAACATACAGCATAGTGAAAAAACTTCATACGGACCAGACTTAAGGAAAATAGAGCGTGATAAGGAAGTATGCAAAGTGGTTATACCCCTTCAACAGCTGTTACTGAATGTGCTGTTTGATTATCCGGACCGAAAATTGATTGTTTATGGAACCTTGGCTCCTGGAAAAGTGAATCACGACATAATCTCTGAAATTCAAGGAACCTGGGAAGACTGCAACTTAAATGGAATTGTTATTGATAAGAATGGTTTACCTTTATTTGTTTGGCAACCAAGTAAACCTCCTATAAAGGCGCAATTGTTTACTTCAGTATCTCTACCTAATTGGTGGGACCGGTTAGATCAATTTGAAGGTTCTAATTATAAAAGAATACTGGTTCCAGTATCAAAAAACGATGGGATGGCCGTTGCAAATTGTTATGTGGCTGCCCAAAACTTGGAGGCAAGAAGATGGCGACATTGACAGCACAAATACTTGTTGGTGGCCCACACCCCAATCATGATGGAATTAATCCTACACATTATCTTTTTCTCTCCGAGAACCATCGTCCAGCATGGATATTGGTCGATCAGAATATTTTCCAAGGAAAACAACTCGGCCATTCCAAAATCACATGGATTCCAACTGTTGAGAATATGCTCGAGGACGCTTTATTGATGATAGCCATTCATGTCCGCAAGAACCGAGAGATAATAGAGCATGCAAAAGACTTCTGTTCCGAAATTCAAACAGATCGGTTAGAACTGTACTCGGTTTTGGAAGAGTCTCAGCTAAAACAGCTCTATCAGGAATGCAGAGCAATCACAGATTTCCCCAAATTAATTGTCTCTGTCTTTAGAAGGTCTACAATAGAAAAACAGTTGCCCTTATTGGAAGAATATAAGATGGATGTCGAGATTTGTCGTGTCAACTATTCTCGTCTTTATTCTTCTTGGACGAAAGATACGAAGATAGAAGGTTCACTGGACTAACGTAGATATTTACCAAACAAGGCGCTTCAACTGACTGCTATTCCGCTGAGTCTCTATAGCGATATGTGAGATTAAACGTTCGTTGTAATAAGAAGTAAGGAGTGCATACTATGAATAGCGAATATACTGCTGTTGTGAAGCAGGATGGTGATTGGTGGATTGGCTGGAACCGATTACAAAGAAGAAAAAATTGCCATCTCCTGATGAAGAGAATCAAACTACTGAAATATCTGCGTAGTCATGGATGCAACCTGCTTCGGGAAGGTTCTAAACACTCTTGGTGGAATAATCCGGTTCTAAATAAGCGATCGGCCATTCCAAGACATTCAGAAATAAAAGATATTTTAGTCATAAAGATATGTAAGGATTTGGGAGTGACTCCCATCAAATAACTGTTGCTGGTGAACCTGTTTTCAAAATTGATCCATTGAAATAAAAGGGAGTGTGTCGCATGGATACGATTGTAAAGGCAATACCTCTTGATGACTTTCGGATCGATGTGCTTACAAGCAGTGGTATTTCTGGTATCTTCGATGTAAAGCCCTATTTAAATGGTAGTGCCTTTCGGGAACTTGAAGTTGAATCGTATTTTCGTCTTGTTCGTCCCGCACATCATGGTATTCGGTGGCCTAACGAACAGGATTTCAGCGCCGATACCATCATTAATGATATTCAGAGAGAGGAACATGGACTATGAAGAAATATGCACACGCTTTTACTTTGATCGAACTGCTTATCGTCGTAGCAATCATCGGGATTCTGGCCGCCATCGCCGTTCCTAATTTTTTGAACGCACAGATTCGCGCGAAAGTCGCCAATGCCCAGGCGGATATGAAATCACTGTCAACCGCGCTCGAAACTTACCATCTCGATAACAACATTTATCCACCGACGCCTAACACATCGGGGAATCTGCGTTTCGCGCGTCTAGCGAAATTGACATCGCCCGTCGCGTATATGTCTTCCGTGCCCCTCGATCCATTCCGCAAAGGGATCGATCCTAACAATACAGGAATCCTGTTTCAGGCCGAAGACAGCGCCTATCCCCTCTGGGATCCCGAATACGCCGACGCCCGACGAACGAGCGGGACCGTGTTCGACTGGATTCCACAGCAGAAAGGCAACAAGGGCGCTTACGTGCTTCACGGCGCGATGCCGGATACCGACTATGAAGCCGCGGAGGGGATGCCGCTTCATTTCTATGACTCCAGCAACGGGGTTCGAAGCGGTGGCGATTACTATCGCTTCGGGGCTTAGTAAAGACTTTCAAATCTGATTCTCCACAAAGATTAGGAGGCGTTAGAGGGTAATTATTGCATAATCTCCCTCACCCTAGCCCTTTACGACCATCGTGTCCGCCTGTTGGCGCGACGCGATGTAATCAGAGGGAGAGGGGATTCAAAACTCTTCCTAACCTTCCCATTCTATTTTTGAAAGTGAGTTCGATATGTGCAGGAAATTTTTGGTATTTACACTTTCGTTATTCGTGTTGATGTTTTGTTCTTTTGCTGAATCGCAAACTGATTCCGATTCATTGGTTCAGCCCTTGCAAGTCGATGGTGTGTTTCCGCAGATGACGACGATTGCCGGGCATACGAATATGTCGGAAGCGGCTTTCGGGGCGCTGCTGCCCTGGGCGGACCGGCTTTGGGCGGTTTCTTATGTTTCACATATCAAAGGGTCGGGCACGGGGCTTTATGAGATCGGCGGCGATATGGTGATGCGCAAACGGCCTGAAAGCGTCGTGGGGACCTTCGCCAACCGTATGGTTCATTACCCCTCGACGCAGGGGATCATCGGGCCGCATATCATCGACGCGACGGGAAACGTTCGGACGCTCGACGCGATTAAAGGCTACCGGCTGACTGCTACCTGCGAACACCTGACCGACCCTAAGAACAAAGTGTATTTCCTGTCGATGGAAGGGCCGTTCTTCGAGGTCGATGTCCACACACTCGAAGCAAAAAAACTGTTTAACCTCGTTGAGGAACTGGATATTCCCAAAGACGTCAGCGCACATTTCAAAGGCGCGTTTACCGCGAACGGACGGGTTGTCGTCGTGAATAATTCCTATCACGAACCGGAACATCTTGGAACACGACAAGCGGGACGACTGGCTGAATGGGATGGCACGGAATGGACGATCCTGGACAAGAATCCTTACGTGGAAGTCTACGGCAAGGGACCGCGCGGCGGTGCTTACGGCGACCCGATCTTCGCAGTGGGGTGGGATAAAGCGTCGGTGATACTGAAAGTATTCGCGGCTGGGCAATGGAGCACCTACCGGCTGCCCAAGGGTAGCCATTCATTCGATCACGCCTGGAATACGGAATGGTTCCGCATTCGCGAGGCTCAGACCGAACGTTTTCTGATGGACGCCCACGGGTTGTTTTACGAACTGCCCGCCCAGGTGTATGAAGGTAAAGTGTGGGGCATCAAACCGATTGCTTACCACCTGCGGATCGTGCCCGATTTCTGCCACTGGCGCGGGCTGTTCGTCATGGCCGGAAACCAGACCGACCTCGCTTCCGGGCAGCCTCAATCGGGCCTCTGGTTCGGCCAGATCGACGATCTCTGGCAATACGGCAAACCGCAGGGCTGGGGCGGCCCCTGGTGGGAGACGCCGGTCAAGGCGGGCGTTCCCTCCGATCCGTTTTTGATGACGGGTTTCGATAAAAAATGCCTTCACCTCAGCCACGACGCGGATAAGAAAATCACATTCAGAATCGAAGTGGACTTTCTGGGGAACGGCTCGTGGAAGCATTACAAATCAATCGGAGTCGGCCCCAACGGGTACGAACATCACGAATTCCCCGATGGTTTCAGCGCCCATTGGATTCGGGTGACGGCAAGCACCGATTGCCGCGCCACGGCGTATTTTACCTATCATTGATATTGGGCTTTATTGTCTCCAAATTAACAGCATTTCTCAGAAGAGAAATCGCATTCTGACGGATTTCCCATAAGAATCGAAAAGTTATTCTTGCAGGGCGCGTATCATCTCGGCGTGAAATATGTCCCGGTGTGGTTTTCCGCTTTCGGCGTAGTGGAGGATTTCCTCGCGTTCGGTGATGGCGGTGAAACGCTGGTAGGTTTGGTCCTGGGTGGCTTTTTGGGGATCGCGTTTGCATTTGAGATACATCAACGGCAGACGCGCCACCTCAACTCGTTTACGGATTTCCTCCGTTTCCGCAACGGTCTCGGCCCGGTCGAAAATCGCGTCCGCCTCGCGGATAAACGCATCGGTGAACAGGACATCGTCCGGCTGGAGTCCGAGATGGATGTGCGTGTCCGGCGTCAATTGGTTGTGCAGCAGGTTGAAATACTGATGGACGTACTGTCCGCTACGCCCGTAATAACCGTACATGAAATCCTCGACGATCGGCGGGACATCGGCGTTCGGATTCCATAGCAGTTTGGAAATGACGTACGCCCGCAGCTCGGCGAATTCACCGCCACGGCTCTGATAGGCGGCCTGTTCCATGATCCCGATCGCGTTGTGGTCGCGGAAGAATTGCAGATTCGGTTTCAGCACGCGGAAGTTTGGATAGGGCATGATGTAGTGTGAGAAATTGACGACATAATCCCAGATATAAAGTTTGGGGGCAATGGCGGCCCATCCCTGCACGTCTTTGACAAAGGTCTCATTTTCAGGACAGTTCAGGAAATCGTGGGCGAAACAGCACTCGATGCTGCAGAGGCGAATCACCACATTCTTTCGGGGGCGGATCGTCTTGCAGGGTTTGCGGGTGTATTGATACGCCAGCGTTCCGATGTATTTATCCGGGAACTCTTTTTCCACCGCTTTGGCGACTTGGTTGACAAACCAGAGCACCGGCCCCGATTCGCTTTCCTCCCGTTTGGCGATGGCCTGGCAGGAATCGCACTGGCATGGGTTGGCCCAATCGTTCTGGGAAACCGAATAGATTAGGTACTGAGGATTATCCCGGATTTTTTTAAGCGTGCGTTCGGTGATAATGCGCAGAACGTCTGGATTCGTCAGGCAGAGCTGGGCGCGATGATGAACGCGTTTTCCGTCGATGAGGCTGTAATATTCGGGATGCGTCTCGAAAAACTCGGTCGGGGGCATCATCGGATAAAAGGTATGAACCGCCCAGTAACATTCGAGTCCACCCGGCTGCTCACGGTATCCCATCGCCCCGTTCACTTTATTGCGCGCCGCCCATATCGGTTTGAACGCCTCGAAATAGAAATCATTTCTCACCCGGATTCCCGGCGATTCGGAATGGTTCAGATAGTGGAACGCGTAGGCTTCCTTCTTCGGGATCACAGTGACAGAGGGCGTATACCAGCGGCAGCCGAGTTCCCGTTCGAGAAAAGCGAAAACACCGTACATCGTTCCGCGCTGTTGGCCTCCCCAGATCGCTATCGTGGGGCCAACGTTCCGGTAGGTGAACGACTCGTCCATCCGATCGGGTTGGGTGGCTTCTTTTCCCAGCAGGCGTTTGCTGTGGCGGTTCATTCCTATGATGATTTCGTTTGGAGCGGGTGGCGCCGAATCGTTTCGGATTGGGAGCGTGACTCCACCGGACTGCTTGAGCCAGTGCTGTAATTCCTTGGCGGCCCACTGTTCGGACTCGGAGGCGTTTTCCGCTACGACGATGGAGTAGTCGGTTTTTCCTTGCTTGAAGAGCGTGTAATCGGTTCGTTTTCCGGCGGTGAACGGAATTGAAAAACGGAGTTGAGAACGGTCGTGCATCGTGATGGCGAGGCGCAGTGAATATTCCTCATAACTGCCGGATTCGATAGCGATTGGAATTTCCTTGTCCCCGGACCAATTCCCGGTCCATGCGATTTGGCCGGGGTGGCGTGTGGAGACTGCTTCCAGATGGACGTTTCGGAGAATGGTGCCGATCAGCGATTCCGAGCCGGAAAATCGAAGCGTTGCGTTTCCCTCCTGGGAGGTTGTTATATGAAAGCAATTCTGTTTTTCGGCAAGGAATCGTTCGTCGAACGGGAGAAGGCGGCAGCTGAATCCCCAGATATTTTCAGTCTCCGCCACTTTTAGTAGCAGCGTGTTTTGCCCCTTGCGTAAAAGGACGGGGACGATGTCGTCGTCCATGCGGAGGCCCCGCTCGAATGGCAAATCGAGCATCTCCTCGCCATTCAACCAAACGCGAACACCGTCATTGCTTCCAACCGCCAGCATACAGGGGCGGTCTTCCTTGGATTGGATCTCGCAATAGGCGTAGGCGAGCACGTAAGGTTTCTGAGAGATTGCGCGGTCCAGGTAGATGGCGTTGCTGTCGGATTCGTAGCCGGTCCAGGCTCTCGACTCGTTTCCGATTGAAACGGTTTTACCCGCTTCGATCCGGGGATTCTTCTCACCACCGAGCGGTTTTAAGAAATCGTAATAAAAGCCTGGCTGTGATTTATCCTGTTTTCCGTACGTCTCTTGCGGGTTGGGGAAAGGACCGCACAGGAGCCATTCGCGGAAATAGGTGGAGGAGGGTTCATCGTGGTAGACCGGAACCTCCGCTGCGGTTTCACCGGCAAAGATGAAAAGATAGAGGGCTGCGAGAAATAGGGATCGGGTCATTGTATTTTCTCCTTTTGGTTGTATGGGTTCTTTCAAAGTTATTTTTCATATAGATTGGATACTGGAGTGAATCTATTTGTAAAACACGTTATCGATATTGATTAGCCATTACATTGTCACCCTCACCCTATAAGCATCGTGTCCGACTGACGGCGCGACGCGATGTACACCCTCTCCCAGTGGGCTATTCTCCGTACACATCGTTATGGAACTAAAGCGGTGGCAATGCACCTCCCTCTGATAAACAACC
>CAZSIZ010000107.1:0-18272 GCA_964606645.1 uncultured bacterium | reverse complement strand
CCGCAGCAGAGGAAACCCCAGGCCAAAATTGGGAACTTTTCCGTTGATACGTATTTAATCTATAGTGTTTCCCTTTTCATCAAATAAATCGTATTCCGGCGTAACCTCAAACCATAAATCTTCGTTTATGTATTTACGTAAATGTGCTTCGGTCTCCTTCCAGCAATCACCTTCAGAACCTGATGAGTCAAACTCATATTTCTGATCCGGTTGAATCATATCAACGTATAAATGAAAACCATCCACTCCATATACGATGATATTATATTCTTTACAAATTCTAACGTATTCTATAGCATCGACAGCTTTAAGAAGAAAAATGCTACCAAAAATTTTTGATTTTCTTGTCAATTTTTTCTCTATAATTGAAAATCTCATGTTTTACTCCATACGATAAGGATCAATAATGTTTTTATCTTGTATCCAATCTGCATTAAAGCGATTACTCACTTGTATTAAATCACCTGTTGAGTAGTGAATGCTAAAAGCGACGCCGTATCTAATCCAATGCTGGAATATTGAAGATGGTGTGCTCCCGGATCATGGTTCTATTTTACGGTTTTAACCGATAATCTTCAAGCGAATTTTATCATCGCTTGAAGGTAAAAGAAAAACAATTCGGCAGGTATACGACGATAATATTGAAATGTGATTGTGTCTTATTCAGTGCCCCTCGGTATCGGTTCGGGGCGTGCTAGAATTTGTTTGGTTCGGATAATCGATACGCTTTTGCGTTAACTCCCTCACCCTAGCCCTCTCCCAGAGGGAGAGGGGACTTTGAGCGGCGCACGTTTTTTTATGGAGAAATTTTGATGATTGAAATTTATCGGTGGGATGAAACGCCCGAAGAACAACGCAAGAAGATCATGGCGCGATCGTCTGAAGATATCACCGCCTTCATGCCCCAGGCACAGGCGATTATCGACGAGGTCAAACAATCGGGCGACGACGCGATCGTGAAATATACGAAGCAATTCGACGGGGCCGATCTCTCGACCGTCGGACTGAGGGTCGGGAAAGACGAAATCGAAGCCTCGGTGAACAACCTCGATCCCGCTGTCAAAGAAGCGATCGACATCTCCTACAAGAATATTAAAACGTTCCACGAACGACAAATGCCGGAAGAGATGTGGATGACCGAAGTCGGCCCCGGCTTGATGTGCGGTGAGAAAGTGACCCCCATCGAAAGCGCCGTGCTCTACGTGCCGCGCGGGACCGCCGCCTACCCCTCCGTGCTGCTGATGCTCGGTATCCCGGCGACAGTGGCCGGGGTGAAACGAATCGTCGTCGCGACGCCCCCCCAATCGAACGGCCGCGTCGATGACGCCTCTCTGTATGCGGCGAAACTGGTTGGGATCGACGAGATTTACCGCTTCGGCGGCGTCCAAGCCGTCGCCGCGTTCGCGCTGGGAACAGAGAGCGTCAAACCTGTGCTCAAGATGGTCGGTCCCAGCAATATCTACGCATCGGCAGCGAAGAAAATCCTGTACGGCTCAATCGACACCGGACCGCCCGCCGGTCCCAGCGAATCGATTATCCTCGCGGACGAGACATCCGACCCGGACCTGGTGACGACCGACCTACTGATCGAAGCCGAACACGGCCCCTATTCCGCCGCGCTGCTCGTCACGCCGAGTGAAACGCTGGCTAAAAAAGCGCAGGAAATCATTCCAGCCAAAGTAGAAGCACTGCCGGAGAAACAGAGGAAATTCATCACGACCGTCTTTTCCAATTACGGCGGGATCATTCTGACCGATACGATGAACGCCGCCGTGGATTTCGTGAACGATTACGCGCCGGAACATCTCCAGGTGCTGACGAAAGAACCGTGGGCGCTGGTTTCCCAGCTGCGCAACGCCGGTGAGATCATGCTGGGAACGTTTACGCCGATCTCGCTGTGTAACTACTCGCTGGGAGTGAACGCGATCCTACCGACCGGGGGCCGGGCGAAAACCGCGTCGGTGGTGACGGTGTTCGATTTTCTGAAGAAAACTTCGCTCAGCTACGCCACGAAAGAAGGCTATAATGCGCTGAGACATCACGTGGCCACGTTCGCCGATTTCGAGGGATTTCCCGCCCACGCGGCAGCAGTCAGGAAAGAAAGGAACGACTAAATCGTGTTTGAATTCAATCCCGTCACGATCCAGCGTAAAACCAAGGAATCCGTGATCCAAACCGGAATCAGCGGTGGCGATCGGGATCCGAAACTGAAGGAAAACATCAAAACCACGGTCCATTTTCTGAGTCACATGATCGAGCAATGGGCGTGGCGGTCGTGTCTGAACCTGTCGGTGGACGTTCAGCTCACGGAATTCGTTCTGAAACACGTCATCGCCGAGGATTCGGGCCAGTGTTTCGGTGAGGGACTGCGGCGAGTGGTCGATCAGATGGCGTCCGAACAGGGGATCAACGGAAACGGGGCCTGTGAAGGCTTCATCGATGAAGCCGCCTCGCGTGTACGGCTTTCGTTCGAATATCGCAGTGGATTCTATTTCAACAAGCGCCAGGTCACGATGCCCGAACAGGTGGAGGATATGCTCTCGACCGATCTCTGGAATTTTCTGGGCGGACTGGCGCAAGGGGCGCGGGCGACGCTGCAAGTCGATTTGCTGTCAGGTGACGATCCCCATCATATCTGGGAAAGCGTGTTCCGAGGGCTGGGTGAAGCCACTCGCGCTGCGCTCTCTCCCTGCCCCTGGCGGAAAGGCCAGACGGCCGGGGTAGCGGGATTCATCGACATTTCGAGCGACTAAATTCAAGTTTTTTTCACAATTCAATCACGCGCCCCTTTAACGCAGAGGGAATAATGGATATTTATATATCCATTATATTTGTATTGCGTTATGAAATGATTTCAATGATAAATCGATTATTGAACCTATCCGCTTCGTTGATCCTCAAACGATCCAAATATCCGTTACGGCGGACATCCACTTTTATTGCATTACTTTTCACAACATTACCGATAAGAAAAACATTCTTTTCACATTTTCGTTCATGGCTATTTACAAAAAAACGAATAGACTATTCGATAGGTATAAATCGTTCAAAGCAGATAATCCGGTCCGGTATCTGGAAAATTATTCAGACCGCGCCATACAGAACATTAAAGAGAACCATACGCACTCTCGATGCACCCGTTTTCAAAATACCGGAGAAAGGAACTTAAGATCATGTTCACAGATTACCCAAAGACGGTCAATCTCCGCGACAAACAGGAATTGATACTTCGTCCGATGGTGAAAGAAGACGAAAAAGAACTACTCGAATTCTTTCAAAGCATCGATCCCGATGAGGCTCCTTTCCTGAAAGAAGACGTGTCGGATCCCGAAGTCATTCACCGCTGGGCTGAAAACCTGGATCACGAAAAAGTGATCCCCATGTTGGCGATCTCCGATGACAAGATCGTTGGAGACGCAACTCTCCACCGGAACCAGCTTGGCTGGTCGCGTCATGTCGGAGAGATTCGTATCGTGACCCACCCGGATTTCCGCCGGAAAGGTTTGGGTTCGGCATTGGCACGTGAAATATTCTTTTTGGCTCTGAAATTAAAACTGGACAAAGTGATCGCTCAGATGATGGAGGATCAGGAATCGGCGGTCCATGTTTTTACCCGGCTAGGCTTTCATCAGGAAGCGGTTCTCAAAGATCATATCCTCGACATTCATGAAACGAAACACAATTTGGTTATTATGTCGCAGGATATCGCCGATTTCTGGCGCCGGATACAAGATTTGTTCGAGGATGCCGACCAAATCCGGTCGGGGAGTTGATCATTCTTTTAGTATATTACGAACAAGCCAGTGGAATTCGTTTAGGAGTGTAAGATGACCGTTGCGGAAAAGAAGTCAAAAAAACAACGTGGAGAAGTTGAAATCAACGTAGACCGGTGTAAAGGCTGTGGCTTCTGCATCGAGTTCTGCCCGACTCACACGCTCGAATTTTCCAACGATTTTAACGTTCTCGGCTACCATTATCCCCTCCGGTTGGAAGATATCGATTGTACGGGATGCGATCAATGCGGGGCCTTTTGTCCCGATTTCGCTATATTCGGCTATCGAGTGAAAACCAATAACAAAGAAAAAAAGAGTGAGAAATCTTAATCGGCCGTTCCCAAAGAGCGGTGTGGAAGCGCGGTTCGCAGTCGGCGCCGCAGTACGAGAGGCGCTGTTACCTAATCAATAGAAAGACGACGCAATGAAAGCAGATCCCAAAGGTGTCAATTCTGGAACGCATTTCATGGATGGAGACAGCGCCTGCTGCGAAGGGGCGATAGCGGCGGGGTGCCGTTTCGTTGCGGGCTACCCCATTACGCCCTCGACGGAAGTCGTCGAACTGATCGCCAGGCGGTTTCCTAAAATCGGGGGGATATTCATCCAGATGGAAGATGAAATCGCCTCATCGATCGCCATCTCCGGAGCCGCCTGGGGCGGGGCGAAAACGATGACCGTCACATCTGGACCGGGTTTCTCCCTGATGATGGAACATATCGGATTCGCCATTATGACGGAAACCCCCTGCGTGTTCGTGAACGTTCAGCGCGGTGGACCCTCGACAGGTCTTCCCACCTTGCCCGGCCAACAGGATATGATGCAGGCGCGGTGGGGGTCGCATGGGGATTACGAAGCCATCGCGCTCGCGCCCAACTCGCCGCAGGAGTGTTTCGATCTCACAATCGAGTGTTTCAATCTGGCGGACCGCTACCGGACACCCGTTTTTCTGATGATGGACGAATGCGTGGGACACATGTCGGAGAAAGTCGTGGTCCCGCCCGCCGACGAGATCGAAATCGAACCGCGTCATTACACCGATCTGAAACCCGGTGAGTATTACCCCTTCAAGGATATGGAGGGGCTGGTTCCCAAAATGACGAAAGCGGGCGACGGGCACAACGTTCTCATCACCGGCCTGACACACGACGAGCGCGGCTATCCCGCCATGAACGCCGAAGCGCAGCAGGTTCTCGTGGGACGGCTGATTCAAAAAATTCGCGATTCGGCCGACGATATTATTATCGTGGAAGAAGAAGAGATAGACGATGCGGATGTCGTGGTCGTTTCCTACGGGATCAGTTCCCGCGTGGCTTCACGAGGCGTTGAACTAGCCCGCGAGAAGGGATTGAAAATCGGCTACCTCCGCTTGATCACCGTTTGGCCGTTTCCCGAAAAGCGAATTCGGGAATTGGCCGAAAGAGTGAAAGCGTTCGTCGTCGTTGAGATGAATCAGGGACAAATCATGCGTGAAGTTCAACGCTGCGCCGATGGACACGCCGCCACGGAAGGCGTTCTTAACTACGGTGGCGCCGTTCATCAATCGGAAGATATCTTAAATACGATAGTGGGGGCTGCCTCATGAGCGAAAGTACGACTTTGGATCCCAAAACCGCCGATGCGGAAGTCAAGCAGACACTGCCCATCGCGGAACCGCCGAAAAACGTGCTCGAAGACTACCTGCGGATGGACCGGATTCCGCATATCTGGTGTCCGGGATGCGGGATCGGCACATCGGTCAGGGCGTTCATCCAAGCATTGATCGCCTCGAAGATCGACCGGAATAAATTGAGCATCGTTTCGGGAATCGGATGCACCGGACGGACTTCGGGTTACCTGGATTTCGATTCGTTCCATACGACACACGGACGGGCGATTCCATTCGCGACGGGTCTCAAACTGGCCAATCCCGAATTGACCGTGGTGGTGTACAGCGGTGACGGGGATTTAACCGCGATCGGTGGAAACCACCTCGTCCACGCCGCGCGCCGCAACCTCGACCTGAAAGTCATCTGCGTGAATAATTTCATCTATGCCATGACCGGCGGACAGGCCGCACCCACCACACCTGACGGTGCTTTTGCCAGCACCACCCCTTATGGTTTCTTCGAAAATTCGCTGAATCTGCCTTATTTCGTCGAAGCCTGCGGGGCCGTGTACGTGGCTCGGTGGACCACGTATCACGTTCGGCAGATGCAGAAAGCGTTCAGTGAAGCGTTGGCGAAAAAAGGCTTTTCATTCGTGGAAATCATTTCACCCTGCCACACCCTTTACGGACGGCGCAATAGTTACCGGACGGGCTTGGACGAAATGAAAATGTTTAAGGAAAAAAGCATACGGGCCAAGGATATCGACACCCGCGACGCCACTATGATTCCCGGAGAAAAAATTGTTGTCGGAAAATTCGTCGACAAGGACCAACCGACGTTTCTGGAATCGATGGACGCGCATTACCAGGAAAGACTAGGCGAGGACTATCAACCATATACAGGGGCGGTGATATGAGTTTAACCCAGATTCGAGTCGGCGGTTTCGGTGGACAGGGCGTGATCCTCATGGGCACGATCCTGGGTAAAGCCAGCGCCATTTACGATAACCAATTCGCAACGATGACCCGCAGCTACGGACCGGAAGCGCGTGGAGGGGCGTGCAGCACCCAAATCCTCGTTTCCGACGAACCGGCTTCCTACCCTTACGTGACCCAACCGGATTTGCTGATCGCGCTCTCACAGGAAATCTGCGATAAATTCGCTCCCAGCCTGAACTCGAACGGAACGATTCTGTATGAGGGCGACCTCGTCACTCCGAAAAACGCGCCGGACGGCGTCACGCTCAAAAGGGTTCCCTGCACTCGTATCGCGGAAGAACTGGGCAGCCGCGTCGTATTGAATATCGTTATGCTCGGCTTCTTTTCGCAGGTCTCTCCATCGATCACCAAAAAGGCGATTCAAGAAGCGATCCGCTACACCGTGCCCCGTAAAACCATCGACGTCAACCTTCACGCATTCGCACAAGGGTATGACTACAGTGGTTAGTGTCTAGGAGTTAGGATTTTTTTGTTTATCAAATAAATTTATAGAATGATTGATATGTTTCTACATTCAGATTAATCGAGAATTCAGTTATCAATCGTCAGTTTTCAATGGCTGGCGAATTTTTTGTTCGTTTATTCATCGGCGAGATCGTTGAGTGTTTCTCCTGTCATTCGGAAGACGGTCCAGTTATCCATCGGGACGGCTCCTAATTTTTTATAGAACTGGATGGAAGGCTCGTTCCAGTCCAGCACACTCCACTCGAAACGGCCGCAGTCACGTTCCTTTGCCAATCGAGCCAGATAGACCAGCAGCGCTTTCCCGTATCCCTTGCCGCGATGCTCCGGGCGGACATACAAATCTTCGAGATAGATTCCCGGTTTTCCGACAAACGTCGAGTAATTATGGAAGAAGAGCGCGAACCCGGCCGGTTCGCCACTTTCATAGCCGATCGCGGCTTCGCAAATCCGCCGTTTGCCGAAGAGCGCTTCGTGGAGGTCCGATTCGGTGGCGGTGACCTCGTGTGACAGTTTTTCGTAATCCGCCAGTTCTTTGATGAATGTAAGAATCGTGGGGACATCGCTTTCGACGGCAGGCTTGATCTCTAAGGAACGATCGTTCGACATTAAAACCAACTCCTTTGGTTTGTGCGTTTTTGAATCCTATTACAGAACGAGCTAGGATCAAGCCATTCAAACGATAGCAATATATATTCGTATGGGTTCGAGTGTATCTTTTCTCATGGCGATTGTTGGATTAACCTGGAATATCACTCTCGTAAGAAAGGAACTTAAAATGAATCGAAAACGTTGGCTTATCACTTTTCTTGCACTCACCGTAATCACCGGATTTTCGTTTGGGGAATCGGGAGAGGGCTTATCCAACAAACCGTTCCAAAGGGTTGCGTGTCCCAGTTCCAGCGACAATCCCCGGAACAGCGAAGGGGACATCGTTGAGTTGAAAGACGGGACGCTGCTACTTGCTTGGAGCCGTTTTTCCGGAAGCGCCGACCACGCTCAAGCCGTCATCGCCGCGAAAAAGAGTCGTGACAGGGGACGATCCTGGAGCGAAGAATTTATCTTACAGAAAAACACCGGGAAGCAAAATGTGATGAGCGTTTCGTTTCTGCGCCTGCAATCCGGGAAAATTCTATTCTTCTTTCTCCAAAAAAATTCCAGCAGCGATCTTCAGCTTTACATCCGTGAAAGTGTGGATGAAGCAAAAACCTGGTCACCCGCCAAGCGCGTCACGAAGGGACCGGGCTATCACATTATGAACAACGCCCGCGCGGTTCAATTACACGACGGGAGGATTCTCACACCCATCGCGTATGCCCCCGACATTCGTAAAGATTATAATGGACAAGTCTGCTTCTGTTATCGATCCGATGATGATGGGAAAAACTGGATGAAATGTCCCCAGGAGATTCGGCTGGACAACACCGCCGCGATGGAGCCGGGGATCGTCGAACGGGCGGATCGCTCGCTGTTGATGATTATCCGAACCAAGTTGAATCGCATCTACCATTGCATCAGCCACGATCGGGGAGACCACTGGACCTCAGCGAAACCGATGGAACTCACCGCTCCCGCCGCCCCTGCCACGATTGCACGGATTCCCAGCAGCGGCGATCTCCTGATTATCTGGAACAACAATCCCTTAGGAAATGAAGCGGGATGGAGAGGCCGAAGTCCGCTGACCGCCGCGATCAGTCAGGACGGGGGAAAGCATTGGAAACCAGTCAAAAATATCGCCGACGATCCCGAATCGGCTTATGCCTATACCAGCATCACGTTTACCGGCAAACGGGCGTTATTGACCTACTATCATTGGAAGAAAGGGAAAAGCAATTTCGAGGGGACCGATACGGTCTTTCATTCCATCCCCATTCGGTGGTTTTACCAAGACTGATTTAAGTTCGGGAGATGGATCGGTTTCGGCTCATTCAGAGGCAATTTGTGGTACGATGACCTCCGCGCCGAGTTTGGCGTACATCTCACGCAGGCGCAGCAGCATCTTGGCGTCCTGATACGTCCCGATGACCGCGCCACCCGATCCCGCGAATTTGGAGGATGCGCCGACCAGACGGGCGTAATGCACCAGGTCCAAATCGCTCTTACTCAATTTGTAGAGCGACGAGCGCAGATCGAAATTCGCATTCATCAACTCGCCCAATTTTTCATGATCGTTCGCTTTAATCGCGTCGCGGGCGTCGGCGGCATACTGAGCGAACTGTTTCATCGCATCGACAATAACCGGATCGCCCTGCTCGAAACGCTCGCGGATGTTGTTGTGGAACACTTCCGACCCTTCGCTGAGCCGGGTGTCGTAAGCGATGAAGATATTCGGTAAGAGGGCGGGATCGAGTTCCTCGTAAATCCCGTATCCTTTGGTATCGAGGTGATCCTTGTCGAAATCCATATAGACCATCGTTTCGTGGACCTGAATCACCCGGTCCTGCAATCCAGCGCCGATGCCCAACTCGTCACGTTCGGCGGCGAGGATAATGTTCGGCTGAATCTCCTTGGGAATATCCACCTCGTAAAACTGCATCATCGCACGAAGCGTGGCGGTGATGATGGCGCTGGAACCGGCCAAGCCGACGCGGGCGGGAATATCGGATTCGTATTCGACCGTAAAATTACGTTTGTCGAGCGTGATATTGTTTTGCTCGCAATAATCGGCAAAACGCTTGATGATGGCGCGGATCAGGCGAAGGCCCCCGTAATAACCATAGAGTTTCACGCCTTCGCGCAGATCGTCGATGGATTTCCACACGGGACTATCGATCGCGCTTAAACGGATTTCGAGATTGGCCGAGGGATAACAGACAACCCTCGCGCGATAATTGCGCACCGAAATGGAAATGGTCTTGCCGAAATAGCCGTCCGACGGATTGCCGATCAACCCAGCCCGCGCGTACGCATACGTTTCGATAATCGTTGACATGATTTCACCCTAATCCTTCTCTGGGGGTTCAGGACTCACATTCCACGATAGATCGCTCCACAGGCGCTGAGTCACACCCGGCTCCAACGATCCGATATACCGCGAATGAGCGAATCCCGCTGGACGTGGATTGATATCCAGTACCCAGGGAATCAATTCGTTCGTCTCGCCGCGCCATTCCAGGCGTAAATCCACACCCGCGATCCGGCAGCCGGGGATCGCCTCGGCTGCAGACTCGGCCGCTCCAACGATTGCCTGCCATTCCCGATCACCCAGGTTTAATGGTCTGGATTCTCCAAAAACGCGCAGAGGCATCTCTTCCCATCGTTTCCATTCTATTACACGTCCGCCTTTTGCGGGAGAGGAAACCACCTGATTGACACCTGCAATGGTTAAAAAACCACTTTCGATTTCTCCGTCGATCGTGTTGAGTCGAATGTCGAAATAGACGTCCGTCTCGGTTGCCCCATCACACCAAAGAATGTTCCCGATTCCTTTTCGGAGCAATAGATCGTCATCGTGAAGAATTCGGCGGGATTCTTCAAGCAGGACGGGATTCACGGAAAGAAACGCTTCCCATTCCGGTGGACCAGTCAACGCGGATACTCCACGGCCTTCCGTACCCTGGTTGGGCTGCAGCACAAGCGTGACCGATTCAGCATTATCGGCAGAAAATAATCGTTTGAAAGCATCTTCAAGGGAAGCCATCACATTTTTTCGATCGCTTTGGGGGATCGAAACGGCTTCGGGAGTAGCAATTCCCTTCTCTTTCCAACGGCAGTAACAGGCGTATTTATCATCGGCCAGACTGGCTTGCCGGTATGGATTGATCTCGACGATACAGGCACGATTGAATTGTTCGCTCAACGTTTGGTGACATTCCGGCGAGAGACAGAGATAGAAAACGGCATCGAATTGAAGAGGCGGATCGAGCGGAGTTTCGATCACTTCGTCATCATCCGGTATATACGCGATACAGCGCATCGCTTCCAAACCGTCAGTCAGCCATTGTTCGTGTACGCCAATGACCGTGGTTTTCCGATTCGATTGAGCAGAGAGACTGTATACATAAGTATCGACCATGAGAGGAAAGAGTTCGTTGGTTAGATGAGGTAAATACTCGGCAACAACAGCCACAATCTTTTCCCGGCGATTGAAAGGACTTAAGCGCTGATTTCTTGGGGGCAACGCGGGGAGAATTTGCAGGGGAGGACTGAGCGCTTCACCATGAACGGCCTCCAGCGCGATCTGTTTGACGCGTTGGGTGAATAATAGTTCGTCGCAGGCGTTGGATAACTCGAGCCACTCTCTCCGATTCAAGTGCTGGGTATCCGGTGAGGTTATTTCATCAAACGATTCATCCACCGTTACCGATATGGCACTCATCAAATATGCGTCGCCATTGTGGATTCGGGCGCGAAGTTCGCCGATCTCTCCATGAGCGGATTCAACGGCTTCGAGCAGTCTGGCTTTGATTGTAAGCGAAAGGTCTTCCGGCATGAGTTCGGCCATCCCCAATATTTTAAGCCAATCAATTCTCGAAAGTTCGCCGCACGACAATCCCCTTGCCGTGTAGAAAACGTTTGATATCCGAAATCGTGTACGTGTCGAAGTGGATCATGGAGGCAACAATGGCCGCGTCCGCCTTACCTTCGGTGAAGACTTCGGCGAGATGTTCGGGCAACCCCCCGCCCCCGCTGGCGATGACGGGAATACCGACCGCTTCCACGATTCGGCGGGTTAACTCGATCTCGAAGCCATCCTTGGTTCCGTCGGCGTCAATGCTGTTGACGACGAGTTCGCCCGCACCGAGTGCTTCGCCTTTCCGCGCCCACTCCAGCGCGTCGATCCCCAACGCTTTGCGGCCGCCATTGATGAAAATTTCATATCCGGACGGGATATTGTCACTAACGGGAACCTGCTTGATATCCATGCTCAGGACGATACACTGGCTGCCAAAACCCTTCGCTCCCTGAGTGATGATTTCGGGATTGAGGACCGCAGAGGAATTGACGCTTACTTTCTCCGCGCCCGCGAGCAGTGCCTGGCGCATATCGTCGTAGGTTCTTAGCCCTCCGCCAACGGAATAGGGGATGAAAATTGCTTCCGCCGTTCGGCTGACGACATCGATCATGATATTCCGTCTTTCATTTGATGCAGTGATATCATAGAAGACGATCTCGTCCGCGCCTTCATCGTAGTATTTCTTGGCCATCGCGACCGGGTCGCCGATATCGATGTTGTCTTTGAATTCAATGCCTTTCGTGACGAGTCCGTCACGCACATCGAGACAGGGGATAATTCGTTTGGTGAGCATCTAATACCTCGATCTCCAATTCTCTATATATTACGTTTTAATGATAGGTGTCCACCACTCTCAGTCAAGCAAGACTTTATCCATTCGACTTCAATTCATAGAATGAAAGATCGGTAAAAAGTCCGACTTTGCAGACAACTCCAAGTAGGGTTTAGGGTTCAGGATTTAAGGTCGTTTAATCTAAAAAAGTTATCGAGCTATTCACGCTTAACTAAATAATTTGTTGTTTCGTCTTGAGGTGTAGGGGAATAATATTGAAATCGGACTAGTATTCGGTATCCGGAGACAGTTTACTATCGAATGAGTCAGCTGGATAATTGTTATTAAACGAGTTATTAGAATTCAGGCCGGTCCATCTTAACGATTTGAAAAGGATAAACATAATGAATCATCTTTCAATCAATCGCCGACGCTTTATGCAAACCATCCCCGCTGCTGCTGGCACTCTATCGCTCACCGCTGCCGCCGCTCAGAAGAAGAGTACGATCGTGGAGGTCCATCGTCCTGGAATTACCGGCGAAAACAATCGACCGGATCCCGTGGGCACGCAAGAAATGCTGGATCAGGCGATGCGTGAATTTACTGGGGAAAAATCCTTGCGCGATCAGTGGGCGAAGTTCGTGTCCAAGGATGATGTAGTGGGCTTGAAGATCAACGGACTCGGAGGCCGTATGCTGTCCACTAAAATTGAGCTCGTTCAAGCCATTATTAAGAGACTGCTGGAATTGGGAGTGAATGAAAATAATATCATCGTCTGGGACGATCGCGTTCGATGTATTAAATCCATCGAAATGAGTGTGAATCTGGGCGATACGGGGGTGCGTGTTTATTCAACGGATAATCCCGCCATTGGCTGGGAAAAGAAAGAGACTGTTTTTGGTTCCGTCTCTACCAATATTTCCAAGATTCTCACGGAGCAGATTACGGCCCTAATCAATCTTCCCATCTTGAAAGATCACGTGCTTTCTGGAACGACTCTTTCGTTGAAGAACATTTCTCACGGAATCACCAATCGTTCAAACCGGTTTCATACCAATAATTGCAATCCGTTTATCGCGGAAGTCAATGCCACTCCCGTCGTGCAGAAGAAATATCGCCTGACGATCGCGGACGCCTTTCGGGGATGCTATGACAAAGGCCCGGTCTTTTCCCCGTCAGGGCTTATCAACTACGATTCCCTTTACATCGCCACGGACCGTGTCGCTCTGGATACGGTCGGAACCGCCCGAATCGAAGCCGCACGTAAGGCTCACGATCTTCCCACCGTTGCGGAAGCGGGGCGTCCGGCCAATTACATCGCCGAAGCGGAAGCGCTCGGATTGGGGACTCGCGATATGGAAAAAATCGATCACCGCGTACTTGGTTAAGCGAATTCTCCACAGTTGAATACGCGATGGGAACGAACAGAGGAACTGTTTGAAATTAAATAAAAGTGTAAACAGGAGTACGCCATGTCAGCAAAGTATTTCATTCGTGACATATCTTCTCAGCAAACTCTTGGACCTTATGACCTCTCAACACTCAAAACAATGGCTTCAAACGATAGTCTGACGAAGGACAGGCTTCTGTGCCAAGAGAATTCAGATGACTGGTTACCCGCATCTCAGATACCTGACCTATTCCCATCGCTACCACCGAAAATAAAAACATCGAGCACTGTATCCAAAACAACCTTCTACCTGACCACCGTAACGCTTATTGCCATTTCCGTGGGGATTGGCGTCTTTGCTTTAACTCAATCCCAAGTAAAAGTGAATGAACAGGACAACGCGATACTGGCGGAAAACAACCGACTACGTGAGAGAATAGCAAGTCTGGAGGATCGTCTCGACACTCAAAACATTGCATCTAGGCTCTTGCCTACAAGTCCTCCGCATCGTGGAAAAATAGATCCTAATATTCCCGACTCCTCATGGACCATCGCGCGTTTACTCACGGCTTACCTGGAGGCCCCTACTTGGCCAGAAAGACTCCCACTTGTGAAAGACCCTGAAAACGTCCGTTCTCACATGGAAAAGTATTATTCTGCTGCCTATACCCCACCGGCATCATTCCACATTAACCTCCCTTCCAACACAACTTATCGAACCGGTGAAAGCGTGACTGTGAAGGTTGAAATAGGAAATACGACTGCGGCCTACGTTCTGGTTCAAACTAGACAAGGTCTACGAGTAGATTGGCTCGCTTCACAGAAATTGCGGAAACAACTAGAAGCGAAAATGGCGGAACTTCAAGATAAGGCATTCATGGATGAGTGGAACCTGCATGGCGCACAGATTGATGCCACCGCACTAAGAATATATCAGTTCGGGGAAACCACTAGGATGTCTGTTGAAATCGTCAATCATTCCCAGGCATTCATCGGTTTAATATTAATAAAAGGCACTGTCTACAATGCCAAAGGAGAATACCTTGCCCATACATCCATTATCGAGTCGAACATCAGACCAGGGGCAACCACATTTTCAGACGCGCTTTTCCTCGAGTTGAATGCCGCACGGATTTCTTCATGGAAACTCATGCTTGAAGATATATCAATCACGAAACGTTCTGGCGAACGTCTTTCAAATGCAATACAGTGGTTCACGTTTCGAGAATTAAAGAATTAGGAGGTCTCAGTGATGGATGTAACCAATTCAATAGATCTCACTGCTTGTGTACTTGGTGAGGAATATCAAGTTACTGCAAATCATAGTCCGCACTTTGGAACGACTAATCCATGGCGTGTATTCGGGCTGTATCAGGGAAAACCCGTGGAGGGGAAGGGACGTTCTCCTGAGGCAGCATTGAAATCATGGGAAAGAACAGCGAAAACCATGGGCGACTTCTGAGATGACTCTAGCAAGCGAATTCTCCCCCATCGAATGCGCAATTGAAACATCCTAGAATAAAAATCTTCATTTTAAGGGAACCTGACAGTCATAATTTTCGTATTCATTAGTGGATTGATCTGTGGAGGGATCATTATGATGAAAATTGCTGGGGCCTTTATTTTAATCGTAACCGTTGTCTCAGTTGGGTTTTTGCTGGATCGATTGGGGCTTTGGATGGAAGATCGTGGCTGGATTTATTATCGTAAGAAAGAAGGGGATGGCAAAGCGGCCGTTGGAAACGCGCTATTACAACTGGACTCTTTCTTCCAACCGGAAAAGAAGAACGTGATTGAAATGAAACAAGAGCTGAAACGGGAACAAGCCGAGTCAGGCGAACCGCCATTCGATCACGATTTGAATTTCCCAGATGAGTTAGAAGACGATAGCGATAAAACGCCCTGAGAGTAAGACAAGATAAATTCCAACGCGCATGAACGGGATCACCCCATTCATGCGTCGCTGGATTGAATCATACCCAACCACCGATTGTCAAAGTCAATACAGTTCCCACTGATTGACACCGGTGAATTCGCCAAATTCATTTATCGTGAAATTGTCGAACTCGGTTTCCGCGAAATTCTCCGTCCCCCATATCTTGGAGAACAATCCGATTCGCGTGGGCGTTCGGTCTTCCTTGACGGGAATGCCGACCAGCTGCCAAGGATGGCCTGGTAGTTTGGCGCTGAAAATCAACTCGTCCGCGCGCTTCGTGACGGCGATTTGTGCCTCCACATTGCCTTCGAGCATCGAATCGATCCAGTCGTATTCATCCTGGAAACTGTGATACAAGAGAATACCTCTTGCCCCCTGATTCGTCAGTTCCACCCGAATGTCGGAGCCATAGAAGCCGAACAGATACTCGTCATTGCTCACATCCGTGTCATCGCCCTGATTGTATGTGACGGCGATTCCCACGTGATATTCAATCCAGGTGAAGAGATCGGTTACTTTACAAGACGTTTCGATTCGCCAATCGGTCGCGGGAATATCGGTGCGCAGGATCATGGGCGCTCTTCGTCCGTCGGCCCATTCGTCGAATTTGCCATCTTCCCCGCCCGGATCGGCAGTGAATTTCAAGACTCCATCGGCGACCTCAACGAGAACTCCCTGTTCATAATTGGTTGAAAGGGCAGGATCGCTGCCGTATTCGACAATCCAGGGGCTGCCAAGCGCACTGCCGTCGAATTCATCGACGATGGCGGTGCCGGTGGAGTCTCCAAAGAGCCAGAGCTGGTTCGTCACGCTGGTATCTCCACCAATCGTTCGGGCGAGAGGCAATCCGATATCGCAAAAGCCGCCGAAAATCAGGAACTTTGCGCCTTCAGCCGGTGCGAGTGTATAGGAGACGGTTTTGGATGTAGTAGTGGGTTCCAAATTCCAAATTATTTTATCACCCACCTGCTGGCCACCGTCACTGATCTCTGTCACAACCGCTCCTGAAGGCAGACTTTCTTCGATATAGGGTTTGTAAGAGCCATACACGGCTTCCGCATCGAGGGAAACCTTAAGGGGCTGACTCGGATCGAAGAAACCGTCGGCCGTGAGCTGGCGGATCACTTTTCCGACACCACTCACACGAACCACTTCGATTTTATGGAAACCGGTTGGATCGTGATAGCCGGAAGGCAATGCAGGAAATGCCACCACGATGGAATGCACGCCGCCACTGACGGGGAAAGGCCCGACACTGAACATTTTGAATAAATCGAAGCCTTGAGTGTCGGGCGCTCGAATATCACCTTTAAATTGATTGTCGAGATAGACATCGATCAGAGAGTCGCCCGTGTGTCCCCAGCCGGTGTTGATGGACAGATTCAGGTACAGAACTTGGTCTCCCGGCCCTAAATCGAAGGTGTAACGCCACCAATCTCCTCCGGTAATTCCCTGCCCGATGCTTTTGACATCGCCGCGTTGTTCGAGTCCCACTTCGTCATCATCCCGGTAGCCGTCGAAATCGTAATTGCCGCCGCGCGTGCCGCCCGGATTCGACTGGTGGAAATCGGCGTTTGCGGGGAAATCGAAGCCTTGTCCGATATCGGGAGTGGATCCGTCTCCGGAAGGCCGCTCGTACGCCACATCGCTGGGGAGTCCGTCCATGCCTTGGGCATACAGCACATCCATCTCGTGTCCAATGGGATAATTCTTTCCATCGACGAGGCTCCCGCTGAAATCGTAATCGGACGCTTCCCGATAGAGATAGGGAAGCAGGATCGAGATAGCGGTTTCACCCGTGATGCGTTCTTCACCGTCTCCCTGATCGAAACTTCCCGAAAATCCGGCCACGCGGTTTTGGAGAAGCCGGGGCGGAGTGAGGGTATAAGTCAAGACAGCCGATTCGCTGAGATTCTTAAGCGACCAGAAAATATTCCCCTCCGAAACCACACCACCGTGAGAGACACCAGATACCGCCCATCGCTTCGGGAAACCTTCGATGATTTCCAGTGAAGGAACGCTGCCTTTGACCGAGACGGGAAGCGTAACAGTAAGCGGAGTCGCCGCTTCAAAATTCTTAGCGCTCATTACGCGGTCAATCGATGCCCGGTTCGCCGCGACACCGCGCACTTGCAAATTGTCGATGTAAATCAGACCGGCCGGAGCGGAATCCAGATTGTAACCCAACTGGATGTATCGGGGGCCGTCACCAAACGTCGGGAAATCACGATCGTCGATGAGAATCCATCCGCCCTCGCCTCGATCCTTGTACATCAAAAGGACGTGGTCGCCGCTGACCTCCGCCCGGAGGCGGTGCGGATTGGAATCCAGGGGAAGCGTGATGTCATTCTCTCCCTCACTGGGGACCGAGTTCGTTCCATCGAAATAGTGGGTGGTCTGTCTCAGGAAATAATTATGGCGAGTGAATATCCCGCCTCCGCCCGATGCGTCATCCCCGACGAGAGGCCAGAAGGAGAATCGCCCGACGATGGCGTCATGATAGAAGAAATCGAATTCGACGCTGTATTCCAGCGGCAGTTCCGTATTGAGACGCAGCCAATGATTCGAACCACCCGTCCATTCGATTCGGCCATTGACCGCTTCGACCGGACCGTCTGTCGACATATCGACTAACTCGGGCCAAGCAGTCGCGGGATCGGGATCGCTCGGATTATCGAAGTTGTTGCTGTAGTTGAAAATGTTCTCATCCCGGTAACTCACCACGAAATTATCGATATAAATCAGACCGGCGGGAGCGGAATCAAGGTTGTATCCCAGCTGGATATACCGGGGGCCGTCACCGAACGGTGGAAAGTCGCGATCGTCGATGAGAATCCATCCGCCCTCGCCTCGATCCTTGTACATCAACAGGACGTGATCGCCGTTGACCTCCGCGCGG
>CAZSIZ010000106.1:0-18279 GCA_964606645.1 uncultured bacterium | reverse complement strand
TCTCAAAGTTTTATCTGGATAACTCTTCTACAATTTCATGCGATTGCCCTGACACCCCCTGTTAATTCAGACTCACTACTCGGCTATGCCCCGGAAAATTCCCCGGCATAGCCGAGTTTTTTTAAACAGAAGAAAAGCGCTTCGCTTTTTAATTCTTACGGATAAAGTTCGATACGTTCATGGCAAACGCAGGATTAATTCATGAATTATATCGACAACGAGGATTTCTTTGATTATAATTAAAACATGGTGAAAATGGATATAATACAATGACTCGAGATAAAAATCATTCTCATATCGTTAGCGATGGTTTCGAGCGTATGCTTGAGGCTGTTTACGAAGAACAAAAAGACAAAAACAAAATAGATCAATCTACACTAGCAAAAAAACAAAGTGGATTTTTCCGTAAAGTATGGACTTTATTGAACACAAAGATAACGATCATTCCCTTCGAGAAAAAAAGTTCCAAAAACGATCACACAAATCGCTCAGAAAAAATGAAAGCACTGAAAGATAAATACGATCCCCTACCAACAGACGCTTTATTTTAAATCTCCCTTTAATTTTCAGACCGATTTCTTTACTTTCGTAATAATCAATTGCCTCATTGAACTCCGTCTCTGCGTCCGGATGAAACGAGAAGTTCATTTTTCAAACCTTTTCCATATTCTTTCAAATACGACTTCTCCTGGTACGGCTTCGACCTTGCCGAGCCTCAATTCATCCAACCGCCGCTTTGCAACTGCCGCCCATTCCTTATCAATATCCGATTCGGGTTGGTTGAGGCTTCGCAGTAAGCAATCCACGATCAATGCTCTTTCTTCGACGGGCAGAGATACCGCTTCATCAATTAAGTTTTTCGTCTTCATTTAATCACCCTTGTTGTGTGGCCATTATTACCGAACACACATTATACAACAGCATTTTTAAGAACCATAAACCATTCCAATAAAGACGTCAACTTCTTTCTGCGCACCCATACCCAGGTTGCTTCAAAACCTTTCAAATTTTTGTTATCATACCCCATCCTTCGATCAAACTATCAATAAAAGAAATGGGGAAAACGATGAACCAATCAACCGGACAGAAAAAACATCGCCGGGCTTTCTTGACCTCGGCGTCAGCGGCGGCTGCGGGTGTTCTTTTGGCCAAACCAGAGACCGTATTCGCTTCTTCGGCCAATTCGGCGATTCAGGTCGGTATACTCGGAAGCGGAGGCCGTGGCAATTTCATCGCCCGAAAGTTCAAGGAAAACGCCCCGAAAGATATCAAACTCGTCGCCGTCCAGGATCCCTTCGCCGACCGCCTGGAGACTATGCGCGACCGGTTCGATGTGGAGAAATCGCGCTCCTACGCCGGCCTGGATACCTACGGCGATTTAATCGAGTCGGATGTAGACGCCGTCGCCATCACCAGTCCCCCCTACTTTCACCCGGCCCACGTCGCCGCCACGGTCAAAGCGGGCAAACACGTCTGGCTGGCCAAGCCGGTCGCGGTGGATGTCCCCGGCTGTCTCAGTATTTTGGAAAGTTCCAAAAAAGCTGAAGGAAAATTTAACTTCCTCGTCGATTTTCAAACCCGTAACAGTCCCAATTTCAAGGAAGCCGTTAAGCGGGTTCACGACGGCGCGATCGGTGATATCGTCACCGGTCACGTCTACTACCACGCCGGACGCCTCAGCCCCAAGCACAAGCCGGGTATGTCGAAGGACGAAAAACGCCTTCGCAACTGGGTATTCGACATCGAACTCTCCGGCGACATCATCGTCGAGCAGAACGTCCACGTCCTCGACGTCGCCAACTGGTACATCGGCACACATCCCATCAAGGCTTACGGAACCGGGGGCCGGAAAGCGCGCGTCGATGTGGGCGATTGCTGGGACCATTTCATCGTCACCTACTGGTATCCCAACGGTGTCAAGGTCGATTTCAGTTCCGCCCAGTTCACCAAGGGCTACGACGATTTGTGTATCCGAATGTACGGTTCCAAGGGCACGGCCGATTCCCACTACAACGGTCCCGTGCGCATTTTGGGTGACAACCCATGGCCGGGCACGGATCGCGACGACACATGGAATTGCGTCAACAACAACGTGAAGGATTTCGTCCAATCCATCCGCTCCGGAAAATTCATCAACCACGGCGAGTTCGCCGTCCGAAGCACCCTGACCGGAGTCCTGGGCAGAATCGCCGCCTACGAAGGCCGCACTGTCACCTGGAAAGAAATGATGAAAAGCAAGAAAAAGACAAAAATAAAACTAAGCCTGTAATTAATCTATTCCTCTCAATAAAACCGCTCCTAATCCCCTCGCCTCCGGGGCTAATCTTTACTCACAAGTTTATTGGGGATTCAGGGCAATAAACGTGGAGACAAGCAATTCGTAAAAAGACGGGTGGATTTCTATGTGGGGGATTGTTTGGTGGAGATCAAGGCCAAAAAGGAATTCGAGGATGTTGATTTCGTTCAAACGCTTTCGTATTTACGTGCAAGCGGAAAGAAAGTCGGGTTGCTGCTGAATTTTGGATCCAAAAAATTAGAGATAAAGAGACTGGTAAATTGAGCGTTTTTGAATCACGTTTTCTTTAGAATCACGATAAACCGGGATTACCATCCCGGCCTAACACGAAATTTTGGAAATACACGAAAAAAAGATTTTAAAGCAGTTTTTCGTGTTCTTCGTGATTCAAACGACCAAAGTCGTAACAATTACCGAAAGGCGTAGATCGCGCCGGTGGACGTGCTGACAAAGAGGCCGCCGTTCGCCGCCGTCAGTCCGTAGGCCTTGCCTTCGACCGGGGCGTTCCATACCCGTTCGCCATCACTGGGGCGGTAGGCCGATACGCCGTAATCCCCACCGACGAACAACGTCTTTCCCGCCATCATCAGCGAGCAGGCGCTTGGGTGATTGACTCTCCAGAGAATCTGCCGCTTGTCGCGATCCATCGCGAACAGCAGATCGTTCTGAACGACGTAAGCCATCTGACCGGAGACCATCATACAGACCGCGTTATCGAATTTCGCGAACGTGTCTTTGGTCTCGGCGTTGCTTTCGGTGATCCAGCCCGCTTTATTGCCGGGGCCGTGGAAGAAATGAGCGTCCTTAGTCAGGAAAGCGAAGACCCCACCGCCGCCTTCCAGCGAACCCAGGTATTTCCCGTCCGCGCGGTCGAAAATCATGGGTGCGCGGCGTCCTTGCGGCACGTACAATTTCGATGCCGAAGCGAGCAGTGCGCCCTCCATCGTCGCGCGGTTTCGGGTGATCTGAAACAGACGCTCCCCTTCCCGTTCGCCTGTCTTGGCATCGACAGCGCAGAGATACGAGTCTTTCCAAGGCAGCAGCGCGGCAGTGAAATAAGCGATGCCTCCGTCGATCAGAACCCCCGACCGGCAGGGCCAAAGCGGGATCAACTTGCCGTTATTGGGAACCATGTTGTCCAAAGGCGCGGGAGCGTATTTCCAGATTTCGTCCCCGGTTCGGCTGTCGGCGCAGTAGGCGTGGCCGTCGTCGGAGCCGAAGTAGATTTTCCCGTCCGAATAAGCGGGAGCGACGCGCACCGGCCCGCCGGTGACCGTGAACCAGCGCTCCTCTCCCGTCACCGCGTCGAGGCAATGGACCGAGTCGTCCGCCGACGAACCGAAATACAACGATTGATCGACTACAATTGTATAAAATACCGGATCGTAGTTACGCATGGATTTCAGCCCGTTGATGTTGGCATAGGCATCCCACTTGGCGGGACCGAACCAGGCCGTCTGCGGTGGATTGGGAGACTGGTAGACCCATTTTTGCTTCAGTTGTTGTAAGTCGAGCGTTTCCGAGGTCATGCCGCTGCGGTAATTATCGTGCTGGTAAGTCGGCCAGTCTTCGGCGGACGAAGGAAGCGTAGCGAACATGGACAGCGCGAGAGTGACCGAGAGTCCAAGCGCCCAAGCGATCGTTTTCGTGTCGATAATGCGATTGCGTGTAATGAAATTCCGTTTCATGGGTTTACCGCTCCTTTCTGCTATTTTGTGAGAGAATGAATCCGACCGAGGTTTCCAACCAGCCCCCGCAGCTGCACCCCCCTCCCCCTTCGGGCGACAACACCATGCCGTTCGCGGGGATCGTACTGAGCCAGCAGCCGGGCCGCAGGCTGAACCAGTTACTCACTTCTTCTTTATCGACATCCCACAGGGAAATCGCGCTTTCTTTGCCGCGATAGATCAGGGCGCTGGATGTGGCGGCGAAGGTCGCGCAGCCTCCTTCGTGCGGCGGCATATTCGCGGTGACGAACGAGCCGTCGCTGACATTGTATCCGCGCGGGCGCAGAAATATCTTATCGCCGACGATGGCGGGATGCTGCATGTGCTGGCCGTGGTTGTTATTGATCCATTTGTGACTGACGTTCCATTTGCGTTCCCCGTTGGATGCGTCATAGGCGTAGAGGTGATATTGGGTGTTGGAAGCGGCGATCAGAAGCGTGTTGTGGGTATACAATAAATAAAAAACGATGATCCCGTCTTCGGTGTCGATGGGTTTTTCCCACTCCACCACCCCTGTTTCGGCGTTCAATGCGACCAGATATTGATCGTCCCACAATTCCGGGATTCCAACACGCCGGGGGATCGACTGTTTCACTTTATCGTTTCGGCACTCGACAAAAAACACCCGCCCGTCGGCGATCGTGATCGTGGGATTGATGAGAACGCCATTCGAGTAGGTCCAGGCCGTTTCGCCTGAATTGGGATCGAGTGCAAAAAACGAATCGCTGCAAACCTTAAAGGTGATAGGGCCGGACATGGCGTCGGCCCAGCCCGTCGTGGAACCGCCCCTGAAATTGGAATAATACGTACCAGCTTTCACGGCGCTGCCGTAAAGTTTATGGCCGTATCGGGCGATATACCCCCAATCGAACGGCTGCTCTTTCTCAAACGCGAGAGGACGGTTTACATCGAAAACGGATGCGATCGTTCCTTTCAGCGCATCGATTTTCCAGCATTGGCCTTTAATGGCGGCATAAAGATAATCGGGATCGGCGCACCAGTTGCCACAATCCCTGGGCATGTTGTAGCGCTGCATAACGGGATTTTCCATCGACCAGAGGATCGTCCCGTTGTAGGCGTCCTGGGCGATGATGCGGTTGAGTCCTTGGGTGAACAGCCGCCCGTTGACCGAGAGCGGCGCGGGTTTGCGGGGATTGCGGTCCACCATCGCACGCGAGCCGGGCCGTCCGATCCATTGGACTTCGAGATCACCTGTTCCGGTCGCCCCCAAAAGCGTTTCACCCCCGTTGGACGAATTGTCCGGATTGCCGTACTGATGTGTCCATTCGCCGACGCCCTCTAAGGGAAGGCGGGTAAAGATGGACCACGGTCCGTCAACGTGGGTCGCAAGGCGGAATTGCTCAACCGATGTATCCAGCCAATCGAGTTTTTGGGGATCGGTTCCCAAAAAAGCCATGCCTCCGTTGGGCCGCAGAATACGGTACAGTTCTTTCGCCGTATCCGCGTTCATGGTTTCGGCGACTGGCCGGTCCGCGACGATCAGGTTTGCGAAGAAATTAGTGAAAGGAAGGCGCTCGTACGACTCGACGTGTTGTACGGTGGCTCGAACGCCGTAGAGTTTCGATTTCATCAGGGACGATCGGGTTTGCGCGACACGGTCCGGATCGGTATCCACCGCGTGAACGTATAGATTACTGCGCCGGGCCAGTTGATCGATCAACATCCCGTCTCCGCAGCCCACGACGAGGCAATACCCCCGGTCGATCTTCGACGTACGTAAAATAAATGCGCCCAGGGGGGCACTGGCTTCGGCGGAATCGCTTTTGGGTTTTGCGGGCAAACTGTAGTTAAAGAAATTGTCGCATTCGTATCGGGGCGTGAAAACGGTTTCGCCTCCCTGGATCGTTTTGATCGTAAAGAAATATTTTTTCTGAGGTTTCAATTCGGTAAGAACGATTTCGTGTTCGGTTTTCGGAGTGGAATTGTTCCGCTGAATTTCCGAGGACGAGCGTTCGCCATATTCGAAGATCGTCTGTTGGGCGTCTTCTGTTTTCCAGCGTATCACCGCCGAATCCGGGCTGGTGAATTGCAAGTAGGGTCCGAAAGCCACTTCGGCGGGGCCGGGGAACCGTTCCTGCTTGGCTTCGTAACTGGCCTGAATTTCATCGAAACTCAAGGTACGGTCGAAGAGGCGGATTTCGTGAATCCGGCCGCTAAAGCGAACGTCTTGTCCTGCATCCCGATAGACGCCGATCCGGTTGGCAGGTGGGACGCGGTAATCGGCGGCGGCGGGAAAAACGGTCTTGTTTTCAAGTTGGCCGTTCACGTACATTTTAAGCGTCACGCCGTCGTAGGTTGCTGTCACGTGATACCAGCGTTCAGTCATGAAATACGTCTTCGATCGAACCTGCTTGAAAACGCCATTGTGAGAGACACCGAAATTGAACGCATAATCGTCGTAAATCAAACGCCAACCTTGTGATTCGCCATAAGAGGAAACAACAATTCCGCCCTGTTGTTTTTCAGAATCTTTCCGGTCGATAAAAACCCAGGTTTCGGCAGTAATTTCCGGATTCCGGAACATCGGAGCCGCCAAGACATCCATGATTTCGACTTCTGTCGTTTTCCCATCGAAAACCAGGGCGTTTGGATTTTGTTTAAAGCGGAGAGTGCCCTCGATCCCCCCGTTGCGGCTGTTCCGAAGGTCTTGCACGATAGGAGCGCCGTCCGGTGAGGGATCGAACCGCCAGTGCGCCACCGCATCCCGCTTGGTTCGGAACTCCCACACATCGCCCCGTGTCACCGTCCCGTCGGAGGAAACAGCGTCGATGCGCCAGAAATAGGTCGATCCCATCTTCAGGCGCGGTGTCGAATAACTGAAGCGGCCGGTGTTGGTTTGAAACGCGGGGGAGGTTTTGTCTCCCTGGTTCACTTCGCCGTAATCCACATCCAGGTACACATCGTGCGTAACGGCGTCCTTCGCTTCTCTCCAGCGCAAGGTACAGACCGTGTGAATATTTTCCGAGTAATTGGCGGGCGTGGGAATGGTTGTTTTAACGCTCTGCGGAACGGTGAATTCGAGTCCAGTCGAGCCGGTGACGTAGATATCCCAAATTTCCCGCCCGTTCAGCGTCCGGTTCCAGAGAGAGACATCGTCGAGGGTTCCGGGAAAGAAATGGGGGTATTTCCGCGTTCCGTCCTGCGCGATGACGACGGGGAGATCGGTGTCGAGTCCTCCGATTTCGGAGAGATTCATCGTGCCGATCCGCTCGCCGTCTTGGTAGAGCACTGCCCGCGCGCCGTTGTCGAAAGTCACGGCGAGGTGATGCCACTCACCGTCAGTGATAATACCGCCGACGGTATCGACACGCTTTTCCCCATTCGCCGCATTGGCTTTCCATTTCCCCCCGCCGGAAGCAAACAGGCCCCAGCCCGGATTCTTACCGCTTTTCCAGGCCTTATTCGTAATAATGGGTGGATCGGATGTCCAGCCGTTCGTTTTGATCCAAAGCGAAACGGAAAAATCCGATGTGGGGCCGAAATCCAAATCCCCGGATTGCTCTAATACAGCGGTGTCGTTCGATCCGTCGAACCGTAGCGAGTGGGAACCGATCTTTCCCTCGACGAATACGGGATCGTCCGACAGCACGGCGTGATGGGAACCGGCGGAGTCCCGGGCGCTGTTATCCAATTTCAGATGCGTCAACAGCCCGTCTGTAATCTCCGAAAAAACCACAGTGGAAAGAAAAACGGGGATCAAAGCGGTAAGCAGCACAGCGATGAATAGTAACCTGGCTCGTTTCATCGATAAATCTCCTCAATCACGGTTGAAAGACGTTCAATCGATCTAAATCCGATTATACAACGGTTCGATCGCGATCACACGCCCCAGCGCCCACGTCAATGCGACAGTCTCCTGAATAGTTGCCTTGTTTTCAGGTTCAATCATCGTTCATCCGAAATGGTTGTGTGAAAAATCAAAAAAATGTAATTATTCTCTTGACTCTCCCCCAGGGGCAGAGTCTATATTGATTGAAGAATGGTCCATCGATTACGAAGATGAGGGATTGAGCGATGTTCAGCATTGGTGAATTTTCCCGGATTACCGGCCTTTCAGTGAAAGCGCTCCGGCTCTATCACGAGAAAGGCATTCTGGTTCCTTTTACCGTGGATGAAAGCACGGGATACCGTTACTACACCCATCAAAACGCCGAAAAAGCGCGGATCGTCAAGGAACTGCGGGAGATGGAATTCAGCCTGACCGATATCCAGGCGATCGTGGACGTGGATGCGGATGAGGAAGCAATCCTCGAAGCGTTGAGTCGGCAAAAACAGGCACTCAAGGAAAAAGTCTCGAATTATAAAACCATTCTAAAGACGCTGGACGCCATCATTTCCAGCGAAAGGGAGGCACAAATGGCAAGCGAACAACAGGCATACGAGGTGGAAGAAAAAGTGCTGGACGATATCCTTATCGCGGGAATCCGCTACACGGGAAAATACTGCGATTGCGGAACGTACTTCTCTCAGCTCGGACGGAAAATGGGACGCTATCTCTCCGGGAAACCGTTCAATCTGTATTACGATCCCGAATACAAGGAAGACGGTGCGGATATCGAGTCGTGTTTCCCAGTGCGTGATTCCAAGCCGGTCGAAGGCGTCGATGTGAGAACGCTTCCCGGTGGGAAATGTATCAGCCTGCTCCACCGAGGCTCCTACGAACAACTGGGCCGTTCCTACGAAAAACTATTGGTCTATGTCAAAGAGAAAGGAATCAACCTCAAGATTCCATCCCGCGAAATCTATCTCAAAGGTCCCGGAATGATTTTTAAGGGCAATCCCAAAAAGTATCTTACGGAAATCCAGATGATGATCGAGGAATAAGTGATTCTCGAACGAATCAGTAATCCCCACCCAGTTCGCTGGACAAAACAATAGGGACACAGCGAACCATGTCCCTATTGAAAAAATGGATCAGAAAAAATTTACGCAGCAGGTGGCGGTAACGGAACCGGTAAAGCAACGATCATGATGGCTGCGATAACAATCAACACCACGGCAGTTCCGGCGGCAACGGCCATACTGGCTTTAATATCTTTGCCTTTGGAAATCGCGCCCATCCAAGCCGGAACGAAGATCGCCCCGACCAGGCCGATGGCGAAGATTAAACTGAAACCAGTTCCCCAGAAGGCTTGTTCCGTGCGGGCGAATAGAAGGCCGATGGTGGTTGGGAAGATCGGCGCGAAAGCCAATCCAGTTACGATCATTGCGATCGTTGCGGTTCCCACGTCGTTCACTTTCGTCAGGTAGAAGAGAATAATCGCGGAAACAACCGCCAATCCGCAAATAAACTTCGCACCGTCGACACCCAGAACGATGAAATACTGCCCGACAACTAATGCGGTGAAGAGACGTCCGCACATGATGGAAATCCAGAAGATGGAAAGCACTTTCTGCGCTTTTTCTTCATCTGCGCCGACACTGGTCATGTAAGTCGTAATCCAGCCGCCCATAGAGCATTCCAGTGCGATGTAGCACATCAGGGTTAAGGCGCAGAGAATAACCTGTGTCTGGCCGATCAGTGATGCGGCGTCGGCAAAACTGAATCCGGGGTTCGTATCGGGGAATACCGCGGTCAGCGCGAATATCAACGGTAATAAAACGATCACGGCGATAATGGTCGTCACGCCGCTCAAAGACATTTTTTTACTGAGATATACGATGATGAGCGGGATAAAAAAGGCACCAACTCCGAAGAACACATTGCCCATGTTGTTGGATTGGCCCGGATCCTCAAAAAGAATGGCCCCATCGCCAAGCAGTACGTTACCGGCTGTATTCATAAACATCCCGCCGAATCCTAACAGCAGGCATGCTCCCATCGCCATGGCGTAGTTTTTAGATTGCCCGAAGATGAAAATCGCTGCGGCTCCCGCCACATAACCGATGATCGCGATGGTCTTGTAACCCAGCGTATCGCAGAAGATACCCGCGACCAGAACGAAAACCACGTTGCTGAACATATAGGCCGAGAAGAGTTTTCCAAATTGAGCGTCATCAATACCCAAAGCCTCAGACAAGCGTATCTTCACACTCCCCAAGAGTGCCATGGACACTCCCAGTCCAAAAACACTTGTGATCGCCACTAAAGACGCTAAGTCTAAATTCATGCTCGTACTCCCTTCACTTTTTTAATAATAGTATGGTTCGGCTTTCAAGCATCGTTTCACGAGATAAACGGGTTTCTTATCCCTGCTTTATTCCCGATCGACCGGCCGAAAACCGATAGAATGCCTTCCAGGAAGAAAAAAAACCTCCCTGCCCGGCTTTCGGCATTATAAAACGGGGATACGGCGTTTTTATAGGTCTCTACCCCTAAAAAAAAGAAAATAAGCGAAACAAAAGAAAAATTGCCCGTGGATAATAAATCCCATAAAATAAGTAAAGATTCAGAGGAGAAAAAGGTTAGCTCAAGTAGTGGTAAAGCGTATCCCGTTTTCGGGCAGTGAAACCGGCGTCTTCCACAAGTTCGCGTAATTCCTTCTCATGGCTGCAATGCGAAACTCCCGTGGCGGCAACGACATTTTCTTCCATCATCGTCCCCCCCATGTCGTTCGCCCCGAAAAAGAGCGCCATCTGCCCGATGGATTTCCCCTGGGTGACGAAAGAGGCTTGCAGGTTTCGAACGTTATCGAGAAAAAGGCGTGAAATCGCCAGGGTTTTAAGATATTCCACCGCGCCCGCTTCGGGAACGTGTTCCAAGGCGGTGTTGCGGCTCTGGAAGGTCCAGGGAATGAACGCCGTGAAGCCGCCGGTCCGGTCCTGAAGATCGCGGATAAGCCTCAAGTGTTCGACCCGTTCTTGGATCGTTTCGATATGGCCGAACATCATCGTCGCGGTGGTGCGCATCCCTTGGCGGTGTGCTTCTTCGTGAACGGCGAGCCATTCTTCGACCGAGCACTTGACGTCCGACATTTGCCGCCGAACCCGGTCGCTCAGAACCTCCGCCCCGCCTCCAGGGATCGTGTCCAGACCGGCGGTTCGGAGTTCGCGAATAATTTCAGACACCGGTATGGCGTACCGCTCACTGAAGAACACGATTTCGGGCGCAGAAAACGCATGAAGACCGGTATCAAATCGTCTCTTCAGCCCGGACAGCATTTCGAGATAGAACGAAAACGGAAGTTCGGGATGCAGCCCGCCCTGAAGGAGAACCTGAGTTCCCCCGACGGAAACCAGTTCTTCGATTTTCCGAAACAGCTCATCCTGGGAGAGCACATAGCCGTCTTCGTCTCCGGCAGTTCGGGAAAACGCGCAGAATTTACAGCCTGCGGTGCAGACGTTGGAATAATTCACGTTGCGGTCGACGACGTAAGTCACGATTTGGGGATCGTTCAGTTCCAGGCGCTTTTGGTGAGCGTGTTCGCCCAGTTCGATCAGATCGTCCGATTGGAAAAGGGTGAGGGCTTCTTCCTCGGTCAGGCGGCCACGCGCGAATCGATCACTCACCGCTTTTCTTCCTTTCAGGCCGTTGCCGTTCCAACTCCCGAACTTGCTCCAGCAGTTGAACGATTTCGCGACGGTCCTGGGCGAAATCCGATTCCTGGTAGGCCATAAAAAAACGCACCACGGCGTCCTGAAGGTTGCCATCGGCCATCAGTTGCTTACCGGTCACGATATTGGCGTGCCGATTCCAGGGGCGGTAGCGGATCAACTCACGGCACCAGCGCTGATGTTCGGCTGTGGCGCTGGTGATTCGGGTGGCGTCGATCATGCCTTGGATCGCATCGGGATTCGCCGGTTGCGTTTCCAGCAACTGAAGGTAAATCGTTTGCCCCGCCTCGGTTTCACCGGCCTCGATAGATGCTCTGGCTTTCGCCAGCTGAGACTCGCGGTTCTCCCCGCAGCCCGTGAGAATTGACGCAATCAGAAATAGGAGAAGCAATCGGTTCATCGTTTCCAAATAACGATTTGTGGTGCGGGCTTCCAGCCTGCATTATTGCTTAACGAAGCAGGTTGGAAGCCTACACCACAAAACATTTTAGTTCCGGCTCTACCGGGTTAGTTAGAATGTAGGGTGGGTCACGCTTTTCGACCCACCATTCCTCACGTATCGATAATAAGAAAACCTCATTGGTTCCGACTATGCCGGATTAGGATGATAGCGTTGAAATACTGGATCGATACCGATTAGTAGGCGTTTTTGAAGGAGGTCAGTGTTTTCCAGAGGATTTTCATATCGAACAGCAACGACCAGTTTTCCACGTAATACAGATCGAACTGAGTCCGTTCGTTGACCGAGGTGTCACCTCGCCAGCCATTCACTTGCGCCCAGCCGGTCAATCCCGCCTTCACGATATGGCGGCGCATGTATTGAGGAATTTCTTCCTTGAATTTATCGACGAAATAAGGCCGTTCGGGTCGCGGTCCCACCAAACTCATGTCCCCGCGAAGTACATTCAGTAATTGAGGGATTTCGTCCAGATTGTAACGCCGCAGAAAACGTCCGATACGTGTCGTACGCGGATCGTTGGACTCCGCCCATATCGGCCCCGTATTTTTTTCGGCTTGATCGATCATGGAGCGGAATTTAATAATATTGAATTTACTTCCATCCCGGCCCACGCGTTCTTGAACGTAGAACACCGTGCCTTTAGTGTCCAACTTGATCAGTAACGCGATCGCGGTCAGCAACGGAGCGGCTACCACCAATCCGATCCCGGAAATCAAGAGGTCCATCGATCGCTTCATAATATGTCCGAATCCATCGAGCGGAGATTCTCCGAACAGGATGGTCGGCAGTGACGCCACCTCTCCGACAGGAACCTGCTTGCACATCACGTCATACAGCTCGGGAACGATACGAAACGGCATCTGACGATCCGAACAGACTTTCACGATATCGAACACGGTTCGATCATTGCTGGCAGGCATGGTGATGATCACGTTGTCGATCCGTTCTCTCTGCAGAATGGAAGACAATTTGTCGATCCGGCCCAAACAGGGCATTAAGGGATTCTGGCGTGAACGGTCGTCTTCGGAAGTGATATATCCCAGAATCTGATATTGGGAACCGTGATGTTCCTGGAGCTTATGATTGAACTCGATGCATCGGGATAGTGGTCCAACCAGCACCGTTTTGACGAAAACAATGCCTCTTTGGATCATGAAAAACTGAAACTGTTTAAGAAACGCGTGGACGGCGACGATGCTGCCGCAGGAGAGGGGAACCGCCATCGCGACGGTCAGTCGGGAGTAAGAAACCCCCCGGTAATTGAATAATAGCGCCATCACGAAGATATATGTGATCAATATCGACAGCACCAATGCGCTGCCCTGAACCTTCCGGTCCAATCCAACTCGCCGTTGGTACAATCCAATCCGCTCGAAGACGACCGCTCCAAGCACGGCGATGACGACGGACAATTTGACGTACATTGACAGATCGGGCACGTATGGCGGTGGCGGTGGTGGAAACCACGTATACATCACCGTATAGAATCGAACCCAATACGCTGCCAGGAAAGAAAATGAGATGACGGATAGATCCGTCACCAATAGAATTAAAAGAGGTATAACATACCGATCTTTACGTTCAATCGTCTCAGTGGTATACACGTTATTCATTGATTCCATTGACAACCCTAACCTGCAACGGCTGAGTAACGAACCGTTTCAATCATACCTCCGTACACAATGGAGGATCATTCAGCTCACATATCACTATGATTTGGCGGTATTACATTTAAATAACAATCATTAAAGTCTGTAAATTCAATCCGCAACAAACTCCCTGCACGGTTGGCGGCCGACTTCTCGAAATGACGGATTAACGAATTATAGAACCGAAAAGTGGATTTTGTCAACAAAATAAAATAAATTCAATGAGTTATCTATCAAAACCTTGCTCATTATCCCCAAAAATCCCGGTTTTTACTCCAAAAACCATCAAACGAAACGGGCTAGTCATCAAAAAGTAACTTAGGTCTTGAAAAATATATATTTATTCTGACTCAAGTTTCATTAAAATAAAGTCGTAATCAACACCTTCCCTAATTTAAGTTTCATAAAATCATTCCAAATCGAATCAATCCTCCACAATGAACACGCTTTCCCGATCACCGGGACGATATCGTTCGATCACGCTCAGGGTTCGGTTCCTGTTCAGGCGGTCCACGTCCGGCCGGTCCAGAATATAGCCACGAAAATTCAATTCCTGGGGTTGGAAATACCGCGACTGAGGCACGTACCGCGCGGGAAATTCATCGCTGGCCTGAAGCGCCTCCACTTGAATGTTTTCTTCCAAGTGAATTCGGGTCGCGATATCGATTCCCTGGCCGGTCCATCGAATGTGGCGCTCGAAACGAACGGGAATGGATTTATTGCCGGTCATCAATAACTCCCGAATTCCTCCCTTGAGATAATAAGCCAAATTATCCCGCCAGCCTCCCAGCAGAACCAACAGGCGGAACAGAATGAATTTCCAGGGCGAAAAAAGCTTTGACGGGACTTTGTGACACCGGCCTTCGACCGCGACTCCATTGTCGATCTCTGTGGTGGAATGAGCCTCGTCCACCCATTGGCTGGTAAAGATCACACCATTCCGCAAACGCCCGATCACGCCGCAGTTGTTGATCCGAGCGATCCCTTCCGGAAGTTGAAAATGTTTGACGACGCCCCCTTTGGATTCATTAACGACGGTATAGGAATCGGGTGTTTTCCGCACCGTGATCCGCGCGCCGGGAAAATATCGACGAAACGGTTCGCGCTCGTAAGGAAGCGCCGGGAGGGCCTCCGGGCGTTTCCCGTAATCGAGAAACGCGAGTAGAAACTCCGGCATACGGTAGACGAAATAGCGCTCGCCCTGAATCTCCGGTGGAACCAATGCCCCGTCGGACAAGCCTTTCAGCATCCGGTCGGCGACCGCCCCGGCCAGAGGGATTTCACTCGCCAGCAGTTCGTAACCGTGTGGATAGAAATGAAGCGTCTGTCGGCTTCCGATCGTTCCCCCGTAATGTCCGTTGGGGTAGACAAAATAACTGCTGAACTCCACCCACTTTTTTAGAAACGGAAGAAAACGCTCGTCCTCGTAGCGCTTGCGCAGTTTGGCGATGAAACTGACCGTCGCGGAGAGATATCCTGGATCGGCCCCGTCGTACTCCAGACACCAGCCTTCATCGTGGCAATAGCCGAAGAAGGTATCCAGTTTCTCCTTGAATGCCTCTTCGATCCGCCGGTCGCCGATCAGCGAATAGGCTTCGTACATCGGCAGCACCGCCATCGCGTGGTGGTTGGCGAGAACGCCGGACTCGTCGGTCTTGGCGAGAAAGAGCGCGGCTCGATGGGCGGCTTTAAGAAAACGTTCTTTCAAAGCCGCGGGAAAACGGTCTTCCAGTAGGCGGTACGTATCACACATCGCGTACAGCAGAAATCCCGTGGGTCCGGCCCAGCCCCGCTCGTTGGGATAAAACTCGTCGAAAGAACCGTCCCGATGTTGAATCCGTGTCCAGTAATCCACCCCCGCCAGCGCCCAGTCCAGAATTTTTTGCTGTTTGTAGTAGACGTTGCCGGGCATGTCGTGTGCGTAAGCCAACGCTAGTGCGTGAACGCCGAACTGCGCGATCGACGAAGGAAAATCGGTCGTGCGACACAGCCAGAACTCGCGGTTCATACATCCGTAAGAGGGAGAAAACCGGTTGCGGTCCTGAGCGGAAAGCAGCCGGGGAATTTGAGTGAGTGCTTTTTCGGCATAGACGTTTCTTAGTGAAGCCATGAGTTTCCTTTCAAAACGAAACGGCAAAAAGTCGAAAATACTTTCAGTAACCACAAGATACAATTTAAAGGATACCCTATGAATAACAATATCTTGCCGTTTCGTCTGCAAGGCCTGACTTTTTACCGGATCGTGAGAAAATCAGACATCCTATTGTGAACGGAGATCGACCGGCATCCAAGGGATTCATTCACTTGAGGTGGTTGAATTCCCCACCATACTATTACGTTTCAGGAAAGGCGCAGTATACTCAAAGCCAAAAATAAATTCAATCGTTGGAGGATCGTCATCATGACCGGTGTCACTCGTATCTTTTGGATTGCTTTCTTTGTGGTGTTCGGTTTGTCTCTTCCGGTATGCAGTCAAGCCGCCGAACCGTCGGATGAGGAACAATACCTGCTCGAACTGATCAACCGGGCACGAATGAATCCCGCCGCCGAGGGGGAGTGGCTAGCGAATCATCCGGACCGGTTTATCCAGAATTCCTACGAATATTTCAGTGTCGATCTCAACGCCCTGATTCAGGAATTCAAAACCTATTCACCCGTGCCGCCTTTGGCCTTCAACCCGGCATTGATCGAAGCTGCCCGTCGGCATAGTAAAGACTTGAAAGACAACCATTTCCAGGATCACACCGGCAGTGATGGCTCCACGGGAGGAGACCGGCTCACCGAGGCGGGGTACGACTGGTGGAGTTACGGCGAGAATGTTTTTTCTTATGTCGAAAATGTGGACCACGCGCACGCTGGATTTCTGGCCGATTGGGGCGTCCCCGATCTCGGCCACCGAAAAAACACGTTGGAGTTCGATCGGGAGCCGATTTGGGAAGAAATCGGGATTGGGATTTCGAGCACTGCGTCAGGCGACTTAGCCGGTAAACGGCTCCGGCGGGACAAAAGTTTCTCGGCGGGAAACCACCTTTACGGTGTTGATGCCGTCGGTCCGATGCTGGTCACCATCGATTTCGCCCGCACCTGGGTTTACACCCCCAAAGTGCTCGGTGTGGTCTACGGCGATCTGGACGGGAATGAATTTTACGGTCCCGGCGAGGGGTACGGCGGAGTGACGGTCTCGGTCGTGGGGACCGGCGAATCCGCTGTAACCTATTCCAGCGGCGGTTATTCGATCCCTGTTGCGGTTCCGGGCGAATACGTCCTGCAAGTGTCGGGTGGGTTGCTGGGCGAAACCGTCACAAAGTCATTCACCATCGATTCCCACAACATCAAAGTCGATTTTCTCACCGGAGAAGACCTTCGCATCCCCGATTGGGCGTTGTATTAACACCATTTTTTAATGATCCCCTTTCCTGTCATTTAAATCAGTCATTCAACATGTTCTCCTGCCCCCCATTTCAACGACACAGTGATCTCATGAATTCCATCAGCACATCCCATATTAATCGAGTTCCTGCCATGCAATTTTGACGCGATGAACGGGACCGGTAACGCCGAACAGATTCACTGTCCTGAATGCAAATCGATTGATTGTTTTCTCAAGAGGCAGTTGAATCCGTTCATCGCAATCGATCCAGGTTGCACGATCGCGCGACATTTGATAGCGACTGAAATTGGGTGTAAAAGAGAATAATGACACGTCGGCGTAATCCTCTTTCAGTTCGATGTTGGAACGAATCACATTGGGTGTCCACTCGATCCAGTCTCTTCTCGTTGTCGTAATAAGGTAAGGAGTGTGGTAGGCCCAATGAGGTTTTCCGTCGCGATACCAAGTGTTGCTGCGAAAGATATCATCGTTCAGCATGAAAGTCACTGAGTTTCCGGTTGCTGGGAAAGCCGTGAATCGATTGTTTGTGTTTTCCCAACTGCACCATCGATAGGTCTCGGCAGAGGGGCCGAAATCCTCTGGATATTGATCGGTTTCATGTTTCCCTTCCAGCCCAAAGCATCGGTCAACGGATTTCCCCCCGTCTTTCCATATTGCGTCTCGTATTTCCAACGCCGATAATGGAAGGCCGTTCTTTTCGAAGTGGAGATCGTATTTCGCATCGATGATAACCCACTTGCAAAACGAATTTACCCAGACCTCGTTCACCCCGTGATGGCCTCCCTTATCGATCAAGCCGGGTCCGCAACCCAAGCGTCGAGTGACATAACCAAAACTATTCAGCACACCTTGTTGAACGATACTAAAATGAGCGCAATGAAACCCACCTCCCTGAAGCGCCGCATCGAGTATGGCGAATGTATCTCCCCGGGTTGGCGTTGGATGGTCGTTCTCGATTTTGATTTTCGATTTGATCCAATGGCGCAGTAATAGAATCTGGCGCCACTCATCCGATTCATCCTTCACGATTTCATCCAGCCCGTACCGCTCACGTAATTGATTGACACGCGGACTGTAATAGTTTTCATAAGCACGGAAAAGTTCATTACCATGATACACAGGATTCTCGACCGGTATAATTTTAAAATGACCGGTTTCCGTCACCGCAGAAAACGAGATTTGAGAAAACAGCATCGCAGTCAAGAATAAATAGAAAGGCCTTTTCTTCATAATCATCTCCC
>CAZSIZ010000105.1:0-18345 GCA_964606645.1 uncultured bacterium | reverse complement strand
TTATGTTTTTAGATTAAGCAAATTTAACATTGAAATAGGTTATCCTTATCCATATCTTTCTAAAGAACATGATTTCGATCCAAAACAAGTAGATGTTTCGTCAGGTATTTTCACAAAAATTGGATATGAAATTTTGGATCTGATCGTCATCGAAATCGGCGATTTCGATTTCGGTAAAATGCTGGAACATCTGCTCGTAGACGGCTAGGCGGCTGCTGAGAACAAATTGATTATCGAAATAATATTCAGTGAATTCTTTGATTTGATCGATCGCCGTATCCACCCCACCCGTCACTTCATCCAAACCATCTAACAGTAATACGAATTTGCCCTTTCTCAACATGCGCTTCAGCCAAAACTGGGCGTTCGAAGTACCAAACATCTCGAAACGATCGGCGATGTAATCAAATAAGGTTTTTTGAGAATCGGACCATAATTTCAGATTGACAAAAATCGGAATTAGATTTTCTTTCAATTCTCCCTCTAACGTCTTCAGGGCGATATATTTCAAGAAGGTCGTTTTCCCCGCTCCCGGTTTCCCCAGAACGATAACCTTTTCTTGAGATTTAATGGCTTCAAGACCGTCCTTGGTTTCCTGAGTTTCGCCCAGACCTTTTTCGTCTTTTTTCAATATTTTTTCCAATTGTCCGGGAGTGTAATCGCGAAGATACTGGACTTTCGTCAAAATTTTCACTTTGACGAAAATCTTCTGCAGAAGGATCGTTCTCCTTGATCCAAATATCGTTATAATTTTTAATTCGTTCCTTAAGCGTCTGATATATTTTCGCCGTTTCCGCCGAAACCAATCGACCTTTTGAAATTGGTTCGGTAACCATTGAAAAACAGGTTGTAACAATTTGATGATACGTTCAGCGCGATCAATATTTTTCGTAACTGGATCATTCATGTAAAATCATCTCCCAAGCATTACTGTAAATACATATTCGAAATAAAAATAAATTCGTATTGAATTCACAACAAATTTTCGATCCAAAATCATCCATACTCAACTATCCTCAGTGCTGGTTGGCTTGCTCCCACACAGAAATCGAACAGACAGTCGAATCGATCGTAAAAACCACAATCAACGGCAGACGAGAACTTGCTAACGAGAGCGCATGATCTCCCCCAGGGAATGGATTCCCTTTATTATCGGAAAATTCCGGGAAGAGTCTACGGGACTCTGGATACTCCCTTATCTGGTAATTTCCACCCCGTCATCCACAGATTTCTTTTAGCCATACCAAATCACACCCCAAGTAAAAACGACCCTCTACCGCGCCGTATCAGTCTTGAACCGTATCATCTCTTGGACCGTAGGGCTATCAGCAAAACCCAAATCTCAAAAAAAATTGTGAGAGGGGGAATGTTGATATAAAAGGCTTGCCCGTTTTTTCTCCCCCTGTCAAGCGACAATCATCCTTTCCTACTGATGGGTCATGACTATGGTAACATTTATAGATGAGGCAACGGGGGAGGGAATTCTAATTGTCGCTGATCACCCCCGGTCTCCGGATAATTCGCCGGTCACAGGGTGGCGAGATTGTTGAATAGGAATTCACACATGAATCATCCATTATGATCGCATAATGGATGAAGAAATTTAAGAGTAGGTTCACATACAGGTTATAACACCAGCCAAGTGAAAAGTTGCATTAGAAAGATCAATATTTGAATACTTGAAATCAGAAATTGATCGCTTTTCCTTGAATAATTCACATCTTAAATAATTTCTCCTTCTGAAATTTCAGACATGATAACTCTCATATATACAACTGATTAGATCGAATGAATCGATTGAGTACAAGAGTTGGCATCTATCTTGATATTAAGAAATATCGTTCGACTCAATCCAGCGTTCGGGGAGAACAAAAATGGCGATCAACGGACAACGTTTTTTGAAAGTCAGTAAAGCCTGCGATTTTGTGATTACCCGACACTCGATGGTTCGTATCCAGGAATTTACAGGATGTGAATTCAAGTTGTACGAAGCGTTCTCAGCCTTTTGTCAGAGCGAACAGTTGACCTACGCCGACATGCTCGCCAGGGGATACCGGACTGGCTATAAGCGCCGAATCAAAAAGAGAATTCATTCCTGGTATTTCCTGCTTCGATCCATGGATCACGAGCTGATCGCCGTCGTTACCGAAGGAGAATACGAAGGTGAGTATGAGTGGGTCACGACATACGCACCAAATCAACGGAATGAATCGAACCGTCGATGGATTGAAGAGCCGTATCTGAAGGCGGCTTGATATCGAACCATGATGTTCCGTCTCGAGTTATCACGATCACCGAAACCAAACAGGAGAATAATGATGAACGAATCCACGCTAAAACAGGAAACTTATCTCGGAGAAATCAAGACCAAAATCGTCGGGATGCAATACGTGCAAGGAGATATCCGTCCCGGAGAAGAGATCCATCTGGAGCGGGATTGCGACAATTCCCATGATCTAAACACCATTCGAGTCAAGAATGCTGATTTCGAGAGTGCCGGGTTTCTTCCTCGAGAACTCTGCCGGTGGCTTGCCCCTCTAATCGATCAAGGGAAGATTTTCGTCGAAGGCTCACTTCCGAAAGCATCAAAACGAAAATGGATTTCACGCCATCAGGGACACGCCCTTTTGCTGAAAGTCTATCTTTCCAAAGAATCCTCCATTCTCCAGCCCAATCCGAATCCATCAACAGACATCGAGGCGTTACAGGAAGTGATCCGAATCGCCTACGAGAATCTTTTCTCCTATACGAATCCTGGAGTGATTCGAGGCCTTGAAAAGCGCTTGCAACGAGCGGTCCGGCGGGATGTGCTCCCGGAAACCCATCTCCTGTTGTCGTTATTCCCAGCCAAGGACAAGGAAATGAGAAAGCACCAATCACAAAGCGTATTGGAGAAAGTGCGAAACCGTTTGGGTGAGCTGAAACTTGGAGATGCGATCCATCACCAAAACCTGACGATTTTCCCGTTATTAAAGACAAACGGCTCCAAAGCGGATTACGTGCTGCTCAAAACGGCGCTTGAATCGAATGTGGTCGAAGTCGAAGAAACGTCGGAAGAAGGCTCTGTCCACGAACTTCTACTTCACAATCGCGGAGACAAACCTGTCCTGATCCCTGAAGGCGAAATTCTCTCAGGCGCGAAGCAGAACCGGGTGATCAACATCACGATCCTCGTTGCCGCTCATGCCACGATTCGCGTGCCCGTCAGTTGCGTCGAGCGGGGCCGGTGGCGGTTTACATCCAGACATTTCGAATCGACCCATTACGCACATCCCAAACTCCGTGGCAAGAAGATGAAGAGCGTCATGGAATGCCGAGCACAGTTCGGTGAAGCACGAAGCGATCAAGGTGAAGTGTGGGACGAAGTGGAAGAGCATCTGAGTGACCTCGATGCCTGCTCTCCCACCGATTCCGTCACGGATGGCTACAAGAATTCGGAAAAGCGAATCAAGTCGTACCGGGAGAAATTCAGCCTGCCGGAAAAGACCGCTGGGGTATTAGTCTGTAGCGGAAATGAGATCGTCGGCATGGATTGCTACGACTCACCGGAGATTTTCAAGCAATGCTGGGAGCGGCTGGCCGACTCCTATTTCATGGAAGCCATCAGTGATTCCTTGAACAAGCCAACGACACCGAAACAAAATGCGGAAGAATTTTTAGATCATGCGAAACGACCGATTGAGTTGTGTGATCCGTCAATTGGGCTGGGGAATGAATTAATGATTAAGACCAGCGAAATGACCGGTACAGGTGTGTGGTACAATGAATCGCTCTGTCACTTATCCGTGTTTACTATGGATTAACGAAGTTTCGCCATCAAGAATAACATCTTTGTCAAAAGCAAGAGATCGGCTAGATAACCATGTGACATTTCGTTCTTGTCATTCCATCAAAAATAATTATTGAGCTATGGTTTGTTGCAAAGAAACGAGATGTTGTATTGAATGATGTCGTCAATTTTGATAGCATGAAAAAGTCAATAAATTCATCAGGAATTACTTTGTATTAGAATGGGACAACAACTAAGTCAAATACTTACTCGTCATCAGCAACGCCGGGAACAGATGATTCCGACGGTTTCTATTTTAAAAGGACCGATCAGTACATCGATTGCCGAGTGGCACAATTTCACTCACCGGTTGAACCGTCTGGCTGCTATCATTGATCAACCGGATTGGGATTCAATTCTCAGTGCCTTTCTAAAAAACTACAAAGGCCGCCGTTCGCTAGTGAACGCCGCACTTAAGAAGCTATCACGTGATATACGTATGGACGAAGATGATTTACGGTTTCACCTCCAAAAAAAATCCAAGAGGGATCTTGAGCTCTTTCTCGAACAAAACTTACCCGCTCATTCAGTGGATCCATCCGCCCGATTTTGCCATACCTTGATCCTTGAATCGCATGTACGGGTGTTCGAGGCGGATACTATTGGAAGCTTACATGAAATAATAAACGATCCACTTCTCTCATCTCCAATGATTATTGAGATACTAAACGATTGGGAGCCAACATGGACACCTTCTCTTATTCTGGTCACACGGGAGGAGAACATGAACTCATTACACGAGCTCGAACGCTATGCCAATCTCGCAGGTGAAGCCGCCGAGCGAATCCCTCGTTTTCCCTTGGCCTGGGCGGTTGAATCTCAATCCTACAGTCGTTATTTCGACTACGCTCCAGAGAGCAGGGCTAAGGCGATCTGCCGTGAAACGGTTTGCGATGTGACGCCGGTCACCTCGTCCGATATCGAGCGGCGGTTAGAGCCGCTTGCGATTTCCTCTACCGGCCATTTGTACGAAACTATCCAACGCCTTGAGCGTGATGGACTCGGCGAGTCGCTGGCCAATGCGTTCATCCAGGCAGTGGCTTCATCGGGAAATCCATCCGAACACGAAACCGGCAAGGCCCGAAGTGCGGCCGAAGCGTTTCTTTTTGCGCGGCTTGAATCGCTCCCGGAAACCTCCAGCGTCTTCTCTTTGAATGAGCATCTCGACATCCCGTTCGGTAGTAATGCAAGCATGGAAATTGATCTGTTGTCGCGGGAGCATCGAATCGCGATCGAAATCGACGGCTACTATCATTTTCAGGAAGCCCAATCGTACCGATGCGATCGGCGGAAGGATTATCTGATTCAAAAGAATGGTTTCCTGGTCTTGCGCTTTCTTGCCGAGGACATCGTCACTCATTTGGAAACGATTCTTGATACGATACTCGAAAGCCTAATCGATCGTCGAAAGGAAAATTCAGAATGAGAAACGAGCCATTGAACTCAATCGATCGACTGATTCTGGTCCGTCTCTTGGTTCCAGGTAAAACTGGTCTGACCTTGATTAAGGTTCAGAAGGAAGTGGGTTTATTTCTTGAACACCGCTGCCGTGGTTCGGATTGGACCGATCGGTTCAACCAGCGATGGCGGTTTCTGGTCACTGGTGGCCTCATCACGGAAGAGAATAGAAACAATACGGTTCGTGCCTGGTTGAGTGCTGAAGGGCAACGTGTATCTCTCGATTTTCTCGGATTAACTTCTCTGCCACTCAAACTGACATGGTCCTCACTTCAAGATAAGTATCTTCTTCCTCGCCTATTCGATATTCAGCCAATCAATACCGAGACTCGCAGACGCGTCTCATCGCTTGGCGGACTTCGCGCCGCAATCATTCGTCGTTGTTACGCTCTGCCCATCGAGAGAGCACCTACCGAAACTCAGGCCATCGACGCGCTGCTATGGAAAGAACTGGGGGTGGAAAGCAATAAAAAGTTCGGGCTGACGGCGGTCAAGGAATTTCTGATTAGCCGTTTATTGGGCCTGAACCAACCGGTTGAATTCAGAAAGATCAAAGGACAAGTGGCGGCCAAAGCGATCAAGGCTCGACGCAGCGACAAAACCGGACTTCGTCTGGCAGCGATTCGTCATTGGCTGGATGAGACCGCCGATCCCGGTGACTCTCCACGAGCCGATATTCCAACGTCCAGTGAAACGACCGGGATTCACGATTTCGTCGGTGAGGTGATCGAAACCGCCCGTCAATCTGCCACTGGTTGGTTTGGTAAGGAAAAGATTTTCATCGCCCATGTCTATCGCTGTTACCGTGAGAGATTCCCCCATCGTTCGATCGACATGGCGGCTTTTAAAAACCAGTTGATTCAAGCCCATCGCCAGAAATTATTGACTTTGAGCCGTGCTGACTTGGTGGAAGCCATGCCGCACCAGGATGTGGCTGAATCAGAAACGACTTATCTCAATGCGCGATACCACTTCATCCGAATTCCAGGAGCCTGATTATGCACGGAAACCCGAACACCCCCCCCCATGCCGATCCTCGTCTGGTCGCATTCAGAAATCAGAATGCCCCCGAAATATTTCATTCGGTCGCTCATTACCATGAAATATGGAACGAGGATCCCTACGATGTCGAGGATATCCATGAGAAGGCGCGTGAACGTTTCGACCGTTTGCTTTCGCGTGCGGCGAGTCAACCGTATCCCAAATTCGGAAAAATCCTTTTAATCAAAGGCGAGGCCGGATCGGGCAAGACACACCTCATGCGAACTTTTCGCAATGCAGCGCATAGCCGAAACCGGGGATATTTCGGCTATATGCAAATGAGCAGCGATGTGTCGAATTATGGCCGTTATATCCTCAGCAACCTGATTACCTCTCTCGACAAGGCCTACGATTCTGCTCGTTCCGAACAGAGCGGAATCTTACGGCTGTCCAACGCCCTGCTTGAATCTATTCTGAACGGTTTCGAGCAGAACGAGAAGAATCAAAGCGAGTTCTCAAACCAAATATCTCAGTTACGATCGAATGAACTCGAGGGGGATTCACTTAGCGATTTGATCCATACCATGGCCGACATCGTCGTGGAACAATCCCACTTTAAAGATATCGACCCAAGGATTGTCAACGCGCTTTTTTACCTGCAAACCGATTCCAACACATTGCACACTCACACATATCAGTTTCTTCGCGGACACGATCTCAACAGGCGAGATCGGCAGTTATTGGGAGACATCATTCCCATGACTGAAGACGGCGATGCCATTCGTATCGTGCAGCACCTGGGTCTCCTGATGCAGCGCACGGATGAGGGTGCCCTCGTGATCTGCCTCGACCAGCTGGAGGATATCTATAACTTGGGAAATGCTGGAGCGAAATTCCAAAAAGCCATGACTGCCGTATGTGAGATCAGCGACCGTGTTGCATCCAGTATTATCGTAGTGAGCTGCTTGGAAGACTACTATACCGATCTACGGAACGATCTAACCCGATCCCGGCTCGACCGCATCGAAGTCGATCCCGAACCCATTCTCCTGTCCAATCAACGCAGTCTTGAAGAGATTCAACGCATCGTCGAACTTCGTCTGCGTCATTTATATGAATGGGCTGAAACTTCGGTTGATGATGACGATCCGCATTATCCCTTCTCCATTGAGTCACTGCGCCATCTGGAAACCATGAGAACACGGGATATCATCGACCAATGCCGACAATACCGCGAACACTGGATCGAACATGGCTCACCTCCCACGCAATGGCCCGGCGATCGTGACGTACCACCCCTCCATGATGACAGCCTGGAACAAACCTGGAACGATTTCGTCATTCAGTCCACGTGGACGCCCCCTACGGAAGCGGATGAACTTTCCCACGTGCTTGCTTCGGCCCTCAAACATTGTAGTGAGGAACTGGGGGAGGGCATCGATATCGATCCCACGATCCAAGGATCGACCATCGAGGTCGATGGTTGGAATGAAGAAGCGATCGTCGGCCTGTGTCAGAAAAGCCCTCAAGGCGGAGGATTGCAGCGCGAAATCGAAACACTCGAAGCAGTGGCCAATAATCGAAAAATCATCATCGTACGCAGCCTTCCCTATCCCAAAAATCCGAACACTCAAATCGCACATTACCTCGGTCGATTGATTACTAATGGTGCGCGCCGGGTACTGATTGAAGATTCGGATTGGCGGGCGATGATCGCTTTCGAGGCATTCCTGAATGAGAATGGAGACCATCCAAATTTATCCGACTGGCGGAGACAGGAACGTCCCTTGACGCGTTTGGAAAGCATTAAAAGTATCCTGAATATCACCGACCGAATACCGGCAGTCGTCGAAACAATTCCCTCGAATGAAACGCCCGCTGCCCCGCCGCCCGATCGGCAAACACCGACCGAACCGGAACCGGCTCCAATCGAAACCGGCTCAATCCACCTGGGCTGCAGTAACGATCGCGCCGCCCATCCCATCTCGCTTAACCCGCAGGAACTGACACGTCACACCGCCTTTCTGGGGGGGACGGGAAGCGGAAAAACCACCCTGGCTTTGAATATCATTGAGCAACTGCTCTTGCAGGGACTGCCGGTGATTCTGATCGATCGCAAAGGAGACTTGTGTTCTTATGCCGACCCGGCTGCATGGGCTCGTCCATTGGACGAGCCGCACGAACTCGAACGACGGCGGAAATTGAGAAATTCCATCCAGGTGGATGTGTTTACGCCCGGCCAAAACGAGGGACGCCCGTTATCGATTCCTCTGATGCCCGGTGATTTATCCGACGTGTCGGATAATGAGCGCGAAACCATCGCCCGTTACGCCGCGAGCGCCCTGGGCAGTATGATGGATTACCGCGCGTCCAACCACAATCACAAACAGAAACTTGCCATTCTCCTGCAAGCCATCCTGACACTCAGCCGATTGGAAAACAGTGACCGATTGGACGTCGGCGGACTGATGAATTTCATTAATGAAAAAGATGCGAGCCTGGTTCATGCCATCGGGCATTTGGATGTTCGACTTTTCGATCGTTTGGTGCGTGATTTGCAGACCTTACAGATCATTAAAGGCAATCTGCTACAATCCGGTGGAGAATCATTAAATATCAACACGATGCTCCAATCGGCCACATCACAAAATCGAGTCCACCTGACAATCGTCAGTGTCAAGTTCCTGACCAACATGCTCGATCTCGAATTCTGGATGGCCCGATTTCTGGTGGAGATGGAACGTTGGTCCAGCCGTCATCCATCCGAACGTCTCCAAGCGGTTCTTATGTTGGACGAAGCCGATTTCTATCTTCCCGCCACACGCAAACCGTCCACAAAGGAACCGATGGAGAATCTCTTGCGCCGGGCACGTTCGGCGGGACTGGGTGTCTTTCTCGCCTCGCAGAGTCCTGCCGATTTCGACTATAAATGTCGAGACAATATCCAGACGTGGTTCCTCGGCCGTATTCGAGAGAACCAGGCTCTGACCAAATTGAAACCCATGCTCAGCGAACACGGCCTCGAAATTATCCCCCGTCTTTCCAGTCAGGATATCGGCGAATTCTGTATGGTGCACGAAAAAAAGGTGCAGCCGATCCGTGCGGACCGTTCGATCGTTGACGTATGCCAGATTTCCGAAGAACACATCCTTGAATTGGCCCGGTCAAATTCGATTGAGCCAACAAATATCTGAATTGCGCAAGCTGTCCAGAAAGACTTACAGAAAGCACGATCGTTAGAACTGTATTTAAAAGCGAGAAATTATGACAATTGTAAGTCAAGCGAATTGTGAAACATCGCTACCGGGAATCCTTTGGGCAAAGAAAGATTCAGTTGGGCAAAGTCACGCGCTGATTCATCACATGCTGGACGTTGCCGCTGTTTGCGAATCCCTATGCCAGTGTGCCCGAGGACGCGCTCCAGCCAAGCGAATCGCTGAAGGATTGAATATTCCCAATGACGTAGCGATTCCCTGGATTGCATTTATTGCATCCCTGCATGACTTGGGGAAAGCCAATCCATTCTTTCAATTTATTGAACCGATTCCAGAAAAGGTTAAGCAATCTCTTGAAAAAGCGAATTTCATTGGACCACGCCACGGAACGCGACAGCTTCACGGGCTAATCACCGCTGTCACACTGAAAGAAACACTGGATAAAGCGGAAATCGGATTTGACGATGACATTTCTATAAAATTGATTTCCGTTCTCGGCGGTCATCATGGGGTATTTCCCACACCAAACGATCGTCGACGAGCCAGGGGGCAACTTACAGTTTCCGAACGTCGAAGCACACCGAATGAAAATGACTGGCGCGATATTCGATTGTCGATTCTCAAGCATTTACTCGACACAATCTCACCAGACCTCGATAAGATTCCTAGGAGCGATTCGGACGATCACGCGATTCCCATGCTTCTGGCGGGATTAATCGCTGTGGCCGATTGGATAGGCTCGATGGATGACTATTTCCCTTACGTGCCGGAAATCAGTGATCCTGTTTCATACTATAACAATGCTAAGGAAATAGCGAATCGGGCTTTGCGGGATATGCACTGGAGCGGTTGGGAGCCTCCTTGTATCTCAAAGCCGTTTTGGGATTTGTTTCCCTATTTGGATTCTCCCCGACCTCTGCAAGAAAAAACGATTGAAATCGGAAAGAACGCAGAAAACCTTCGTTTTGTCATTATCGAGGCCCCTATGGGAGAGGGGAAAACCGAAGCGGCGCTTTACTTGCAGGACCGCTGGAACCAAACTCGGAAACAGGCAGGAGCATATTTCGCCCTCCCCACGATGGCCGCGAGCAATCAATTATACACACGAACACTGTCGTTTTTAGAAAATCGTTACGACCACTCGATTATTAATGTCCTTTTGTTACACAGCCACCGTGAACTCAATCAAGATTACCAATCTCTAAGAATCACGGGCATTAATCCGGATGCGCAGGAAAACACGAGTGGTCTAATCGTTCATGAATGGTTTACCAAATCCAAGCGTGGCTTTCTTGCCCCTTTCGCCGTTGGGACGGTCGATCAATCACTTCTTTCGGTGATGCAAGTTCGTCACGGAGCAGTCAGGCTTTACGGTCTCGCAGACAAAACACTCATTTTCGATGAGGTCCACGCCTACGACACGTATATGCTTACGCTTTTCCAGCGCTTGCTTTCATGGTTGAGGGAACTGGGCACAACAGTAATTATTCTTTCGGCAACCTTACCGAATTCCATTCGTCAATCGCTCCTTGAAGCATACGCAGGACGTAAAATTTGTGTTGACGATACGCCCTATCCCCGTTTGACCACGCTTTCATCCGATGCGATTGTCACATCGCATTCAATCCAAGTGACAGAAGGTCGTATCACCGAAATCAAACTGGAATGGCTTGATGATGATATTGATCAACTGATCTTTAATCTCGAGATCCGCCTGACAGATGGCGGCTGCGCCGTCTGGATACTCAATAGCGTTCATCGTGCTCAAGAAATTTTCACTGCACTTCTGAATCGTCTGCAGGATTCCGGTATTGAACTTGAATTGTTCCACGCCCGGTTTCCCTTGAAACAGCGATTGAACATTGAGAATCAGGTTTTGAGACGTTATGGCAAAGATCGCAGCCATCGTCCTCGCCGCGCGGTGCTCGTGGCCACACAAGTGGTCGAACAGAGTCTTGACTTGGATTTTGACTGGATGATTACCGAACTGGCTCCTATTGACTTGCTTCTCCAGCGTTCGGGTCGTATGCACCGGCATCAGTGGGAGATTCGTCCTGCATGTTTTAAAAGACCGTGCTTGAGCGTGATGAAACCGGAAGGACATGAACAATCAATTCCAAAATTGGGGCGCTCCGTATACGAAGAGTATATACTCATTCGCACATGGCTGGTTTTACGCTCACGAAACGGTATTCGTATCCCCGATGACGTTGAAGCGTTAATCGAATCCGTCTATAACGATCGCGATATCAATTGCCCACACTCTCTGGTCAAGCAACTGGAAGAAGCCAGCCGCGCTTGCAATGAACGGCGTTCTATAGAAGGCCACGCGGGCCGGGCAAACGTGATTCCCTCACCTGAATCAGAAAACGTTTTCAATAATTGGAATGCCGACATGGATGAAGACGATCCCGACATCCACCAACAACTTCAAGCACGAACTCGTCTGGGACCACCTTCGGTAATGGTGATCTGCCTGCGTGATGAATCGGTTATCAAACTTCCGCCAGAAGGTTCAGAACGTCAGGAACGCGAACGGTTTTTGATCGAGTCTTCCGTCACGCTGTCTTATCGCGGCTGCGTGTCTGATTTTCCTTCATCCCTGGTTCCAATAGAATGGAGAACGCATCGGCTGCTCCGCTATGTCAGAGCAGTTGTGTTTACGGATACTTATGAAACGGATCGAGGTCTATCCATCCGCCTGGATGAGAAACTAGGCATCGTTCTAACCCGGAAAGGAGACAGTCATGAAAGCATCTTTCAATCTGATTGCTGAACCTTGGATTCCCTGCCTGCGTTTGAATGGCGAGTACGTCGAACTGGGGCTTCGGGATACCTTGGTTAACGCTCACGAACTGCGGGAGGTATTCGATAACTCGCCACTTGTGACGGCAGCGCTTTATCGTTTGCTGCTCGCTGTTTTACATCGGAATTTTGGACCACCCAATTTAAAAACTTGGTCCCGTCTTTACAAAAAGGGACGGTTCAAGCAGTCAACATTGGATGAATATTGGAAATCCTGGAAATCTAGGTTCGACTTATTCGACGAACGCTATCCGTTTTATCAATCCCGACATGAAGAGGTAATCAACGCGAAAGTCCATCCAATAAGCAAACTCGCGCAAGAATTTGCCAGTGGGAATAACGATACGTTGTTCGATCATTCCATAAACGATTTTCCACCATGCTGGACTTACGACGTAGCGGCTCGTTACGTGGTTGCAACTCAGCAATTTGCAATCGGAGGCGGTATATCAAAGCCATTTAATCTCAACCATGCACCGTTAGTTCGTGGCGCTTTTGTTCTATTGCGTGGAAGCACATTATTCCAAACGCTCATGTTCAATTTCAATGTTTACAACGACGAAGAACCTCCTCATTTATCATCAACTGAAAGAGACTGCCCTTCATGGGAAAACGACGATTGGCGGGCAGAAAAAAGACCTCCTTATGGATACCTGGACCTGTTAACCAATCAAAGCAGACGGTTGCTTCTCATTCCATCTGAAAAAGGCGGTGTCCAGGAAATCTATTTAGTTCAAGGCGTCGCTTTCGATCGTGATTCCTATTTAGAACCGATGATGACTTATCGATCGAAAGATCCCAAGAAAGGTTTCTTGCCCTATCGACTGAAAGAAAATCACGCGTTATGGAGAGACAGTTCCTCACTGATCAACCAATTAACTGAGTCTGTCCGCCCCGCAGTTGCAGTCAATCAATTCAGTGCAGCAATGGAATTATATGATGAACTGGAAAATGAAACTCTTTCAATCGATGTTCTGGGATTAAAAACAGACGACAATCAAGCCGCAAAGATCAACCTGTGGCGGCACGAGCGCATGCCCTTACCGGTTGCTTATCTGAAAAATGACGACTTGGTTGCCGATTTGGAAACGGCTCTCAGCAATGCCGAAGATACGGGAAACACTCTTTACATGACCACGCGTACGCTCGCCAGCAAACTCCTTGCTCCTTTTAATGATAATCAACGCAAGCCCGATAAGAATCAGGTCAGTAACATGGCCCGAAATTTTTCTGCCATGCCCTGCTTCTGGTCTTCGTTGGAGGAGTCGTTCTACGTTCTCTATCGCGCACTTCCCGGCGATCCTGAAACCGCACTCGATCGGTGGTGTGATGTTCTGCGTGTGACTGCACACAACAGTCTGGAACAAACGATTGACGGTCTTGACGGTTCCGCCCGATCGCTTCAGGCGGCGGCGGAAGCTCAATGCCAATTGAATATAAAACTGTCCAAAATTCTTCCTCGAAAGGAGGTACTAGCCAATGTCTAAGGAATTAAGTCAAAAATTCATCAAGTACCTGATAAGCCTGAAGGAAAGTGAGAACCGCGCCGCCTTGGCCCAACTGCGCCGAGGGTTGGGCAAGCCCCCCGGCTCGGTTCCACAGACGTATCCATACGTTGTTCCCTGGATCCAAGGCATATCGGAAACGGAGAGTAAAGCCTTCTTCCTCGTGTCGTCTCTTTTTGCCATGCATCCGGAAACGGCGAACGACGGGACTCTAGGAATAACGTTCTTTTCCATCTGGAAAGACGCCGGTCAAAGTCCGAGTATCGAAAAACGATTCGTGCAGCTGCTGAATTCCAATGTGGACGAATTGCCCGGCCGCCTACGTCATGCGGTAAGTTTAGCCGCTTCCAAGAAGGTTCCCGTCAATTACGCACAATTGCTGAGTGATCTGCGTTATTGGAATAATGAGAACCGATGGGTTCAACAAAAATGGGCGAAGCAATTCTGGACACCCGGCCAGGACGAACGCTCAAATACTGACACCGAAACGAAAAATTGAAAAATCGAAAGGAAACTCAATTATGTTTATCGAAATTCACTTATTACAGAACTTCGCCCCCTCGTGCCTGAACCGTGACGACACTAACACGCCCAAGGATTGTCTATTCGGCGGTGTACGCCGTGCCCGTATTTCCAGCCAGTGCATCAAGCGCGCCATCCGTGTTCATGCGAAAAATGGCGGCACGCTCAAGGATCATTTAGGAATCCGCACAAAACGATTGGCCGAGATTCTTCGTAAAAAAATAATCGATGCGGGCAAAGCAGAGAGTGGCGTCGATGCGATCGTCACAGTTGCTCTCGATAGCCAGAAACTTTCAGTCGATGAAGATAGCAAGACTCAATACGTTCTCTTTTTAGGAGAAAATGAAATCGAAGGTCTCGCACAGGCCATTCTTAAACATTGGGATGATCTGAAAGCACCTATTTCGTCGAACGACAGTCCCAAAAAATCGAAGAAGGATAAAAAGAAATCGGTGCCTCCCGAAGTGACTAAAGCAGTCGCAGATGTTTTCAAAGGAGCCAATGCCGCCGACGTTTCACTTTTTGGCCGAATGATCGCTGACGCCCATAACATCAACGTCGATGCCGCCTGTCAGGTAGCGCACTCCATTTCCACCCACAAAGTCGAGATGGAAATGGATTTCTTCACTGCCGTCGACGATCTTCAGCCCGAAGACAACACCGGGGCCGACATGATGGGTACGGTCGAATTCAACAGCGCGTGTTTCTATCGTTACGCCGTCATCGATCGCAACAAACTGGAAGAAAATCTTGGCGGAGACGCTGACCTCACGAAACGAACCATCGAAGCCTTTCTCCGAGCGTCGATTGAAGCGATCCCAACCGGCAAGCAAAACACATTCGCCGCGCACAATCCTCCTGGATTTATTATGGCCGCTGTCCGGGATGGGATTCCCTGGTCGCTCGCCAATGCTTTCGAGGTTCCGGTGCGTCCCAACGGCAAGGGCTTATGCGTTTCTTCGATTGAGAAATTGGAAGGCTATTGGGGGCAATTAATCGACACATATGGCGGAACACCCAAGGTACTGGCTTGGACCTCTCTCGATAAGGATGTTCCAGCCAAGCAGTTGGGCGAGCGTCAACCTAACGCCGAGTCGGTGATTCAGGCGGTGATGGAGGAACTCTCATGAACTGCCTGATTCTTCGATTGGCCGGTCCCATGCAATCCTGGGGCATTCAAAGCCGCTTTGTCGAACGCGATACGGGCCGGGAACCCTCTAAGAGCGGCGTTATCGGACTGCTATGCGCCGCGCTGGGCATCGACCGTGAAGACGATACTCGTTTACAAGAACTGGCGGCTTTACCGATGGGGATTCGCGTCGACCGTTCCGGAACGTTCAGCCGCGACTACCAAACCGCTGGCGGTGGGATGGTTCCCGGAATTCAATACGGTGTTATAAATGCCGCGCAGAACGCTAAACGGACGATCGTCTCCAACCGTTACTACCTGGCCGATGCGGAGTTCCATGCGGCCGTCGAATCCAGTGACGTTCGTTTGCTGGAATCGTTCGAGGCGGTGTTGAATGCGCCCCATTGGCCGCTCTATCTGGGACGCAAATCATTCGTCCCCACACCACCGCTCTGTTTGGGAATTCGTGAAGGTGGGATTCGGGATGTCCTGAAATCCATTCCCTGGCAAAAACGGCGCGATTGGGAAGAACCCCCGAAGGCACTTCGTTTGATGCTGGAATGCGGTCCTGACGAAGGAGCGGTACGGATGGATGTACCTCTTTCATTCGCGAATGGCCGCCGACGCTTTGCGTTGAGACACGTAAAACCAGTTGCGATAGAAGGCTTTCCCGTCAGGGATTTGAAGGAGGAAACCGATGTATCTCTCACGGCTGATTCTCAATCCGCTTAATCGATACGCAAGGCGCGATTTGGCTGACTGTCAGGAACTGCACCGCACGGTGATGCGTGCGTTCCCCAATCCGCCAAACGGAGACTCTCCACGCGGACATTATGGTGTGCTGCATCGTTTGGATATTCAACCGCAAAGCGGGATTCCCACACTTCTCGTGCTGTCCCGTGAAAAACCGGATTGGTCATCTCTCGAACAGTGGCCTGACTATCTTTCCAGGAATCCCGATTGGATCGATCCCGCCTATGACGCGATCCAGGATAATCAGACCTTCACGTTCAGGCTTCGTGCCAATCCCACCCGTAAGGTCGATACCAAAACCGGCCCGGACGGTTGTCGCCGCCACGGTCGCCGTGAACCGCTTCGATCTCCCGAAGAGCAGATCGAGTGGCTTCGTCGCAAAGGTCAGTCCGGTGGTTTTCGGCTTTTATCCGTCCGTCTCTCCGATGAGGTATCCGACGTTCGTCTCATTCCCGAACCAGTAGTCGTTCATGGAAAGAAAAAAAGCCATACCATGACCTTTTCTTCAATCGTATTCGAAGGACGTTTGTCGGTTACGAACGCGAGCCGATTCCAGGAGACGCTCTCGAACGGGATCGGTAGCGCCAAGGCGTATGGATTCGGACTTTTATCGATTCGCCCGTCTTAAATCAATCTCAAGGTAAATCTGCCAGTCAAATCCGTTCGGCTGGCGGATTACGATTCGATACAGGGAGGGTATTACGATGAGGCTCAAAGATCTGCACGAACTTCCAAAAGTACGCGACAGCTGGAGTTACTTATACGTCGAACACTGCCGGATTGACAAACAATCCCAAGCGATTGCAATACACGATCAGATCGGATTGACACCCGTTCCCTGTGCATCGCTTTCCATGTTGATGCTGGGGCCGGGAACCAACATCACACACGCCGCTGTCATGACGCTGGCGGATAATGGATGTCTGGTGGTGTGGTGCGGAGAGAAAGGCGTTCGTTTTTACGCTTCCGGTTTGGGTGAAACCCGGAACGCGAACTCTCTGCTTAAGCAAGCGGCGTTGTGCAGCCATAACAAGTCGCGCCTCACCGTGGTACGGCGTATGTACCAAATGCGTTTCGCCGAGACGCTTGACGAGTCGCTGTCATTGCAGCAAATCCGTGGGAAGGAGGGGGTTCGAGTTCGCGACGCGTATGCCCGTTATTCCGAAACAACCGGTATCCCCTGGTCGGGAAGATCCTACAAACGACGCAGTTGGAAAGAGACCGATCCGGTCAACCGCGCGCTTTCCTGCGCCAACGCCTGTCTTTACGGCGTCTGTCATGCGGCGATCGTTTCACTGGGTCTCAGCCCCGGACTTGGATTCATTCATACGGGAAAGCAACTTTCGTTCGTTTACGATATCGCCGACCTCTACAAAGTGGATATCACGGTTCCAGCTGCTTTTCAATCCGTGACGGAAGTTACCGGCAATCTTGAGCGGCGTGTACGGCTGCATTGCCGAGACCGATTCCACGAATCCCGTTTGCTTGGGCGGGTGGTTAAGGATATCCAGCACATTCTGGATGTCGAACTGGAATTGGAAGCCGGTGAGAACGAGCCATCCTACGATACCGACCCCGCCCAGCCCGGACCTTTGTGGGATCCCAATCGGGCGGAAGGTGTCGAAGGGGGAATCTCTTATGGTGAAGAAGAGGATTCCGGGGAGACGAACTCATGATGGTGCTGATTGTCGAGCGTGTTTCGCCTTCGTTGCGAGGAGAATTGACTCGTTGGCTTCTGGAAGCCAAGGCGGGAGTTTTTATTGGCCGAGTTTCAGCGATGGTTCGAGAGCGGTTATGGTGTCGAGTCTGTCGAAAAGTCGGTGAAGGTTCCTGCATGATAATATGGAGTACGAATACCGAACAGGGATTTCAGATCGATTTTTTCAATCCCAAGAAGCGATTCGTTTCGGACTGGGAAGGCCTTCAACTCATTACTGTTCTTAAATCCGATAAAAAAAAGTAGGTTTTCTAACGGATAAAACTCAATGATGACTTTCGATAGAAATGGATTTGTAAGTTAAGTATAATTCAAGAGTATTCCCCACGCACGTGGGGATGGACCGCACGGGTGCCGCCCTCCTCACCTCGAAACCCAGTATTCCCCACGCACGTGGGGATGGCCCGCGACGGGAGAAACAACCATGACGG
>CAZSIZ010000104.1:9154-18582 GCA_964606645.1 uncultured bacterium | reverse complement strand
CCTTGAGATTCTTATATTTCTATGACGGTTAAACCAACGCGAAAATCGGTGTTAATTGAATAAGTCTTCCCGGATTTTATCCTTTATCAGCAGTCAATCGAAAAATTTTTAGATGAAAGAGCGGCAAAACATATTAAAACCAGTGAAATATGGAGATTTTATCTCAATCATACTCCCAGGACATTGACTAAATCGATGAATTATTTATAATTTTCTTATCTTTAAGCACGATCCAGTAAAAAGTCAGACCTTGCAGACGAAACGGCAAGATATAGTATTTCATCATCTAATTATCGTACTATATCTTGTGGTCGCTGAAAGTGTTTTCGACTATTTGCCGTTTCGTTTTAAGATAGGGTCGTTAGCTCAGCTTGGTTAGAGTGCTTGCTTGACATGCAAGAGGTCACTGGTTCAAGTCCAGTACGACCCACCATTTAACATCACTCACCCTATCCGCGTCCCGGTGGAAAGCGGTTAATATACCAGTGCTGGAAAGGGGAGACCGAAGGGTCTCTTTTTTATATTTGAAACAATCCCCACACCGGGAAGACAGGAATCGGTGGGGAATGGATGAATCTTTATGAACGCCATCTCTGAGGGAAATATCACACTCCATATCCTTGGGCGGGACCATTCCGCTCAAATCGCAGCCGGTACGCCGTTGCTGGACCTGCTGGAATCGGATTCTTCCTTCCCGCAGGATACGGTTGCGGCCAAGTTGGATGGAGAAATCATCGGTTTGAAAGACCCGGTGGAGAAGGGCGGGGAACTGCAACTGCTCACCCTTCGCGATCCCGAAGGAATGCAGGTTTATTACCACAGCACCGCCCACCTGATGGCGCAGGCGGTAACGGAACTCTTCCCCGGCGCGAAACTCGCGATCGGCCCGGCGATCGATGAAGGATTCTATTACGATTTCGAGGTTGAAAAACCCTTCACGCCCGACGATTTGGAACGCATCGAAAAACGCATGACCGAACGGGCGAAAGAGCGTCTTCCGATTGAACGTTTCGTCATGAGCCGGGAAGAAGCCCTGAATGATTACAAAGCAAAGGGTGAAACCTACAAAACCGAGCTGATCGAGGATTTCGAGGATGACGAGTTCAGCTTTTTCAAACAGGGCGATTTCACCGACATGTGTCGGGGGCCGCATCTGCCACACACCGGCAAGTTGAAGAATTTCAAACTCTTATCCATCGCAGGAGCTTATTGGCGTGGCGACGAAAACCAACCCATGCTCCAACGTATTTACGGAACTGCCGCCGCTTCCAAAAAAGACCTCAAAGCCTTCCTCCAAAAACTCGAGGAAGCCAAGGAACGCGATCACCGCAAACTCGGCAAGGAACTCGATCTCTTCAGCGTTCATGACCTCATCGGCCCTGGATTGATTTTATGGCATCCCAACGGCGCGCGCGTTCGACACGTCATCGAAACCTTCTGGCGCGACGAGCATTACCGCCGGGGATACGAACTGGCCTATATCCCCCACATCATGCGGGAAGAGGTTTTCCACCAATCCGGACATCTCGACAATTACAGCGAAAACATGTACTCGCCGATGCAGATCGACGACAACAACTATTATGTCAAACCCATGAACTGCCCAGGCCATATCCTGATTTACAAGTCTCATCTGCGCAGTTACCGCGATCTCCCCATCCGCTACGCCGAATTGGGCACGGTCTACCGCTACGAACGGTCCGGAACCCTCCACGGTCTGCTCCGGGTTCGCGGATTTACTCAGGACGACGCCCACATTTTCTGCACACTCGAACAGCTAGAAGACGAAATCAACAGTACCATCGAACTTGTCGATTTCATGATGACCGCCTTCGGTTTCGAGTACCAGATCGAACTGGCAACCCGCCCTGAAAAATCAATGGGATCCGGCAAACTCTGGGAATATGCCACCGCCACATTGAAGACGTGCATTGATAAGACGGGAAAACCCTATAAAATCGATGAGGGTGGCGGGGTCTTCTACGGCCCCAAAATCGACGTTAAACTGTTGGATGCGTTAGGCCGGACTTGGCAAGGCCCGACCATACAACTAGACTTTAACTTACCCGAACGCTTCGATGTCGATTACATCGACCGGAACGGCGACAAAAATAAAGTCGTTATGATCCATCGAACGGTCCTTGGATCGATGGAGCGTTTTATGGGAAATCTGATCGAGCATTACAAGGGCGCGTTTCCTGGCTGGCTCGCGCCGGTCCAGGTCAAAATCCTGCCCATTACCGACGATCAAATTCCCTACGCCCGCGAACTGGAAGCCCGGTTGCGGCGGGAAAGTATCCGTGTGGACTTAGACTCGCGAAACGAAAAGATAAACTACAAGGTTCGCGAAGCGGAATCCTTGAAAATACCGGTTATGTGGGTTGCCGGGAAACGCGAGGTCGAAAATGAAACCGTTTCGATCCGTGAGCGTGGGCGGAAGGATTTAGGGACGAAAAGTTTTGAAGAGGCCCTGGATCATATCAAAACCGTCACCGCTGTTCCCCGCAGACCTTTAGAGTAACCGGACGTTTGATTTTGATGACCCAAGCGGTCTGAGAGGAGCGTGATTCTCAATTAGAAAACGCACACCGTATAGGCGGGATACTCCACGCGAAACGACCCGGATCAACGAAGCGATTCGAGAAAACGAAATTCGCCTCATTGACGTTGAAGGTGAACATACGGGGGTCGTCCCGATCCTGAGAGCGCTGAACATGGCGCAGGAAGCTGGGCTTGATCTCGTTGAAGTCAGCGGGAAAACCAAGCCTCACGTCTGCCGGATCATGGATTACGGCCATTTCAAATACGAGCAGGCAAAAAAACTGAAAGAAGCGAAGAAAAAACAGAAACAGATCGTTGTCAAAGAGATCAAACTTCGTCCGCGTATCGACGACCATGATTACGCGTTCAAACTTGATCACGCGATCAAGTTTTTCGAACATGGCGATAAGGTCCGGTTCATCCTCCAATTCCGGGGACGTGAAATGGCCCACAAGGAATTAGGCCGCAAAGTCCTGGACCGGGTGATCGACGATTTGGTGGATATTGCCGTCATCGAACAAGCCCCCAAAGCGGAAGGGCGATTTCTCAATATGACCCTTGCGCCGCTTTCAGAGGCGGCTAAAAAGAAAAAATTGAAAGAAAAAGAACAGGCCGAAGCACTCAACCTCGAAAACCAAACTCAGACGGAATCCGAGTCGGCCAAACCGCAAGTGAAAGAAGGATAACAATGGCATCTGGACCCAAAATGAAGACCAATCGCGGAGCGGCGAAACGTTTTCGTAAAACCAAAAACGGAAAGTTCAAACGTGAACGGGCTTTCCTCAGCCACATCCGCATGAAGAAATCCACCAAGCGCAAACGGCGCTTGCGCTCGCAGACGGTTGTGAGCGGTCACGAACAAAAACGCGTTCGCCGCATGTTAGGTCTGTAGCGCGAAAACACCCTAAGGAGTTAACATCATGCCAAGAGCGATCAGTCAAGTCGCTTCCCGGAATCGAAGAAAAAAAGTTCTGAAGCAAGCCAAAGGCGCCCGTCTGGGACGCCGCAATCAGATTCGTGCCGCACGGGATGGCGTTATCAAAGGATTGCAGTACGCCTATCGCGACCGCCGCAATCGCAAACGTGATTTCCGCCGGTTATGGATCACCCGCATCGGCGCCGCGGCCAAGCAGGAAGGTCTTTCATACAGTGTTTTCATGGGTGGCCTTGTTAAAGCGAGAGTCGAGATCGACCGCAAACAGCTGTCCGAACTCGCAATCCACGATCCGGATGCTTTCAGGGCGTTGGTTGCCACCGCCAGGGAAGCCATGGCCTGAACCATACAGGCAAACGAAGTTCCGATCTCTTTCCGCGGTGTCCGATTTGCCGCGGAATTGTTTTTTACGACGAACGTAATTTCCCCTCTCCTTCTGGGAGAGAGTTATGGTTAGGGTGAAGGTGGCAATGCAAAAGCGTATCGATATATTCGATGACTTTTTTTTTGTCAGTAAACCCTGTACCCTAGACCCTAAATCCTGCTTTACACCGGCTCTGCCGGTTTAAGTTAAATAAACGTAACATGGGGAGGTGGATGATGTCGTCACATATCGATCGGAGAAAGTTCATCAAAAAGTCGCTTCTGACGTCTGCCGGCGGCGCGCTGGCGATGCAGACGGGGCAAGGTGAAACGCATGCCCAGAGCTCGACGGAGGGAAGCGTCGAAACGGGTGCGCTGCCCCACGGGAAAATCGGTGACTTGACCATCAGCCGCATGTTGCTCGGAGGCAACCTGCTGACTCATTTCACCCACAGCCGCGACCTCAAATACGTCTATAACCTCGCGGCGCAATACAACACCGAAGAAAAAATTTGTGAAACCATGGCCATCGCCCAGTCTCACGGGATCAACACCCTGGTCATTCACACCCATCCCTGGTCGATCAACGTGATCCGTAAATTCCGCTTTGAGAAGGGCGGAAAGATTCAGTGGATTATCTGTCCGACCGCAGCGATCGACGACTCGATGGACGCCTACCGCAAACAGGTGCGCGAACTCGCCGATATGGGAACCGAAGCGATTTATTTATGGGGGGTCCGTTCAGACCAGCTCGTCACGCAGGGACGAGTGGATTTAATCGCCAAAGCAGTGAATGTCGCGAAGGAGTTCGGTCTTCCGTCCGGAGTCGGTGCACACGATCTTCGGGCGATCGTGGAGTGTGAGAAAAACAAAGTCGATGCCGATTTCTATATCAAAACCTTTCACCATCACAATTACCCGACCGGTCCCAAACCGGAGGAATTGACCAAAGTCTATTCCGAAATCCCCGGATACTGGTGTAACAATCCCAAAGAGGTCATCGATGTGATGAAGGATGTCGATAAGCCCTGGTTCGCTTTCAAGGTCATGGCGGCGGGAGCCATTCCTCCGCAAGATGCCTTTCAGTACGCCTTCGATAGCGGCGCGGATCACATCCTCGCTGGTATGTTCGACTTCGAGATTGCCGAGGACGTCCGCATTGTCAAGAACGTTTTGAATAACGTGAAACGAACCCGGCCTTGGCGGAGTTAAAGTTCACTCTTTCATTGTTTTTTCACATTAAATATTATATAAAAACGTCATTAACTATTGCGTTCTCTTTCAAAGACGTGGTATCTTAATATCGACTTATCTTCATTCACGTTCGATAAGAGGTTATCTCATGTCCTCAATAACGATTGCCTATGGAGCAAGCGGAATCCGGGGCACGATCGCGTCGAAGGTTGCGGACGAATTGGGTTATGAACTGATTGGGCGTAGCGTTCTGCAAGCCGCTTCTCAGACGTACAACATCGAAGAGTCCAAACTGGCCTACGTGATCCATCACGGCCCATCCTTCTTCGGGATCTCCGAGACAACCCGTAATCGCTATCTCGCCTGCGTTCTGGCCGCTTCAGCCGGTTTCCTGTTAAAAGATAATGTGGTATTCAACGGGCCGGCCGGATTCCTTATCGCGCAGGGAGTCTCTCATATTCTGAAAGTCCGGATGGTCCCCACGCTGGAAGACCGAATCGCTTTTATCATGGAGCGTGACAATCTTTCCCATGAGAAAGCGGAGCACACCGTCTCCCGTGACGAGAAAGATCGAAAAAAATGGTCGAGCAAGGTCTTTGGAATAGACGATTCGGATACGAATCATTACGATCTCAATATCGAGTTCGATCGAACGAATGAGGAACGAATCATTGAACGAATCGTTTCGGCTTCCCGTGATAAGCGATACCAGCCGATGACGTATTCCTGGCGGTGTATCGGAAATAAAGAATAGACTTACCGGATCAGGGCGGTTCTCTACGATCTCGATCCCGAATTGCGTGTTCGTTGCGAAAACGGAAATGTCTTCATCAATTCAAAAGCGTCGGGACGAACGAAAGATAAGAATGCGGAGGCGATCGAACAGCGCCTGGATGCAATGCCGGACGTGAAGCAGGTCGAAATTCAGATGGACGACGATATGTTCGATCGTAGTGCTGGATTCATGCGGTAAAGACGATCCGATTGTCGAATGACTTTTCGAAAGGGAGGTTGATCGTGAGCGATCCACTAAGCATTCTCATACTGGATGACGAGCCGATCGTCGTGAAGCGTCTTGAACCTGCTTTGACGAAAGAGGGCTACGACGTCGAAGCGTTTCAGACATCGAAGAAGGCGCTCGAACGAATCTTAGAGAAAACATTCGACATCGTCATCACCGATATCTATATGGAAGAAGTAGATGGTTTTCAAATTCTGGAACGGGTTTTGGAACGCTCGCCTCGCACGAAGGTCATCGTGATTACCGGTTATGCGATGATGGAGATGGCGCGCGACGCGATGGCGAAAGGCGCATTCGATTTCATCGCCAAACCTTTCAAACCGGACGATCTCCGGGAAGTGATTCTCAAAGCCTCAAAATCTCTTGCCGACGATTTAAATTCACAGTAGGGGACGATCGCTTATGAGTGAATCGAATTCCGATCGTCTGACCTCCCCCAACGGCCTGGGCGAGCCTTCGTATACCACATCTGGTTTCGAGCAGAGAAAGAAAGAGATCGAACGAACCCAGAAAGCGCTGGCGGATCGTCCGAACTTCAGTGTCGGGATGCAAATCTCTCTCTGTTTTATCGTCTCTTTCGCGGTCATTTTCGGTTTTGCCTGTGCCCAGTTAATCGCCATGCGGATGATGGAGAATGAAATTCGTTGTCTGGAAACTGCCAATCAATATCTTTTCGAGATTCAGCGGGCACGTAGTTTCAAACAGAATTACATTCAGTTTGGAGCCAACCTCGATGAGACACTGGAAAGCGTTCGACTGGCTAAGTCCATTCTGGGCGATGGAAGCCGTCAGTTGAAACTGGCTGTGGAGGAAGAGACGTACCGAACGATTGTTTCTCAATTGGACCAGTACTCCGTTTTGCTGCAGAATCTTACCGTGCTCGACGCTTTATCCGAGTCGATGGAAACGAACGACCGGAAAACGGCGGTCAACCGGGATATCCAGGCACTAGAAATCGAGATGAGATCATCTATCCAGCAACTGATTCTTGAAGAAGAAAACGCACTGAATCGGCTGATCCATCTTTCGGGACGAGTTCATCTATATTCCCTTTTTATCCTGTTTCTCATTATTTTGTTTTTTACGTTTTTGCTGGCTCGCCGGATTCTAGCACGGATCAACCGGTTCGTGAAATACACTCAGCGGATTGCCACGGGCGACTATACGTTAATCATCCCGGCCCGCTCCTACCGGGATGAATTCTCCGATCTGGCAGCCGCTATCAATCAAATGATTCTGGAACTGGAACTCCGTCAGGATGTGCTGGTCCAATCTCACAAACTCAAAGCAATGGGGACGTTAACCGCTGGAATTGCCCACGAACTGAATAATCCGCTCAACAATATTTCTCTGACGGCGTATATGATGAAAGAAGATTTCGACACGCTTCCGAATCCCGAGCGGCTGGAGATGATCGATGACGTGATTCACGAAACCGAACGGAGCAAGCGGATCGTTAAACATCTACTGGATTTCGCCCGGGAAAGCGAAATCTCGATGGAACCACTCGATATTAGAGAGGTGATTCAAGAAACCCTGGACTTGACCGCTAACCAGGCGAACTTAAAGAGGGTTCATATCGATTTTAAAATGGTACCCAATTTGCCCCTTGTCAATGGAGACCAGCAGCAGTTGTGTCAAGTTTTTCTAAACGTCTTTTTGAATGCGCTGGATGTGACCTCAAAAGGCGGACGGATCGGGGTAGAAGTCGGTCTCTCCAAAACAGCCAAATTCGTGACGGTCAAAGTGACGGATTCCGGACCTGGTATTCCCGACCATGTCATCCCCTCGATTTTCGATCCGTTTTTTACGACAAAAGCCAAAGAAGGGGGAACCGGATTGGGGCTTTCCGTTTCTCAGGGTATTGTCGCTAAATACAATGGTGAAATCAGCGCGTATAGTGAAATGGGCGTCGGAAGCACTTTCACGGTAGCTTTACCGGCGATTCCAACGCCATCACAAATAGAATCATAATGAAAGGGTGCCAATTCGGTACGCGATACAGGTTGAAGAGGACTCCAACATGCTGAAACGTATTTTCCCGTTTATGAGATGGTTTGAAAATTTCAATGTGTCGATTATTCGAACCGATTTCTTAGCCGGTTTGAATGTCGCGCTTGTTCTGGTTCCTCAGTCTATGGCATATGCTCAGCTGGCGGGATTGCCCGTCATCTATGGATTGTACGCGTCGTTTCTTCCTCCTATGGTCGCAGCGCTTTTCGGATCGAGCAATCAATTGGCGACCGGGCCTGTCGCGGTGGTGTCGTTGATGACTGCTGCTGCTCTTGAACCGCTGGCGATTCAGGGCAGTACCGGTTACGTCGCTTATGCCATTCTCCTCGCCTTGATGGTGGGGATCGTCCAATTGTCGCTGGGGATTCTTCGGCTTGGCATTCTCGTCAATTTTCTCTCTCACCCGGTCGTGATCGGTTTTACGAACGCGGCGGCGATCATCATCGCCAGTTCTCAACTGGCCAAACTATTCGGGGTGTCCGTCGATAAAGCCGCCCATCATTACGAAACCATTTATCGAATTATCCTGGCGGCAATGTGGTATACCCACTGGCCGACGTTTATCATGGGACTTTTTTCCATCACGCTGATGGTGGCGATTCGGCGGTATGTCCCAAAGATTCCCAATGTGCTGGCTGCCGTCGTTTTAACGGTGTTGATTTCCTGGTCGGTGGGATTCGAGCGAAATGAGACCGTTGGATTGTCTCAAGTCCATTCCGATGCGTTTCATCGGAGCGTCCGCAATTTCAACCAGGCGATCGAGAAAATCGAAAATAATTCTCAGAAAAGAACAGCACTGACTCTGAAAATTCGGGAAGCAGAGACCGGGCATGAGGGTGAATCCTTCGACGAGATTCACTTGCTGACTTTACGCCACGAGGCTTTGTTACTCAACGTAGAGATTACGGATTGGGAGGAAATATGCCATTACTACCGCCATGAATTGCGCCAGTATCTGTTCGATGCGTCCAAAAAAACGGACGGAACCTATTCTTTTTTCGCTTCTGGACACCTTCCACCCGATAGCGAAACGGTTAAAGGAATTTGGCGAGTCAAGGTGAAAAACGAGAAACTGGATGATAACCGTCTCTGCATGATCGGCGGCGGGGCCGTTGTCGGGACGATCCCGCCGGGGCTGCCGGAACTGAGTATCCCGAAAATCGATTTCGGCGTTTTCTTCCATCTGATCCCAGTGGCGTTCATCATATCACTGCTTGGATTTATGGAAGCCATCTCCATCGCGAAAGCCATGGCCGCCAAGACCGGTCAGCGTCTCGATCCCAACCAGGAACTGATCGGCCAGGGATTGTCCAACATCATCGGCGCGGCTGGGCAGAGTTATCCGGTGTCGGGATCGTTTTC
>CAZSIZ010000104.1:0-9144 GCA_964606645.1 uncultured bacterium | reverse complement strand
CACACCTGGGGTTCGGCCGTCAACATCCAGGCCGGTGCGCGAACCGGATTGTCCAGCGTGTTCACGAGCGGGATCGTCGTATTGGTATTGCTGTTTTTTACTCCCTATCTCTATCATCTACCTCAGGCGGTTCTCGCCTCCATTATCATGATGGCGGTCATCAAATTGGTCGACATTCCCGGAATGCTTCGCGCTTGGCGCACCCAAAAATACGATGGGGTGATATCCTTCATCACTTTCGTCTGCACCCTGGGATTCGCTCCCCATCTTGAGAATGGAATCGCCATCGGCGTGGTGCTTTCGCTGGCGATTTTCATGCTTCGTCACATGCGTCCGAAAGTATCTATTCTATCCAAGCACCCCGACGGGAGTTTCCGTGATGCGCAGATATGGGAATTGAAAGAGTGTCGGTATATCTGCGTGATCCGGTTTAGCGGCTCCCTATTCTTCGCCGACGCCGAATATTTGGAGAATATCATTCTGGAAAAAATCGTGTCAAAGCACGATCTCAAACACGTTTTGATTGTCGGAAACGCAATCAACGAATTGGATGCGTCGGGTGAGGATATGCTCTCTTCCTTGGTCGATAAAATTCACAGCGCCGGACTCGAACTCTCCTTCAGCGGTTTGAACGACGCGATCATTGAGGTGATGAAGCGCACTCATCTCTACGAAAAAATCGGTGAAAATCACATATTCCGTAACGTTAATTTCGCGCTTCATGCCATTCATGCCAAATCCCATCAGGAATCGAAAGAGAAGGAGTGTCCCTTACTCAATGTATGCAGCCAGGATAAACCGGTGGTGAAGACGGGGAAAGGTTCTTTCTTTTTCGACCATCTAAAAAAACGAGTCCGGTGATTTTCCCGGCCCTTTCTACAGACAGCGGTCGGCGAGAAGATGGCTGGCGTAGCCTAACAGACCGGCGATAAGGTAGGGTAAAAGATCGCCCGCTTCACCATCCGAGTATTGTACTGCAGCGAGAAACAGCGCGCCGGGGACCAGTATCATTGCCACCCAGTGATGCGTCCAGCCCCGGTGGCGGGCCATCAGCGGCAGAACGATTAACAGGCCGAGATAGGCGGCACGTTTGTAATCCTGCCGGTAGATGAGCATCCCGTCGGCGATAACGAACACCAGGAGGAAGAGGTATTGCCCTTTGCTCTTGGTGTCCACATCCGGCCATAACCCAAAAAACACCGCAATACCCACACAAATCCCTTTTCCCACCCAAGGCAGGGAACTCCAAAACGGAAAAAGATAAAGCAACCCGCAAGAAAGCAGCGACGCCGTGATGTGTCCCTTATATCCTGGCATAGTGTCCGTTCGATCGTTTGTTGAAATGGCAATTGACAACTAATAACTGACAACTGAGTTTACGAACTGGGTTTGATGGATTAACTTTCGATGGCTGGAAGGTAGATGGAGAAAGATGAACCCTTCCCTGGAGTGCTTTCGACATCGATCCAGCCGCCGTGCTGCTGAATCGTTCCATAAGCGCTGGATAATCCTAGGCCTGTGCCTTTATCCAATTCTTTCGTCGTGAAGAATGGATCGAAAATCCGGTTTTTTGTCTCTGAATCCATCCCCGAACCATTGTCCGAGATGGTGACGGTGGCGTAGCGGCCGGATTTTGCGTACGAGTGATTCTCGCCGTATTGCCGGTCGATTTCAGCAGTTTTCGTTTCGATCGTGATGATGAATCGGTCTTCGCTTCTTTCTGGTGTCACCTTTCCTTGGATGACATCGTCGATGGCATCGCGGGCGTTGACACATAGGTTGAGCAGAACCGAGTTGATTTGCGACGCGTCGGCGTTGATTCGAGGCAGCGCTCGATCGGTACGAACTTCGATCTCCGTATGCCGGTCGACCATTTCCCGTACGAGCCGGAATACTTCATCTACAATGATATTGAGATCCACTGGTTGAAGTTTAACATCCATTTTTAAACTGTATGAAAGCAGTTCCGAGACCAATTCCGCCGCGCGGCTGGAGGCATCTTTCGCCTTGTCGATGTATGAGGCCGTCTCATCAGCCGGTTTCATTTTAGCCAAGGCCAAATTGCCGATGACTCCGGTGAGGATATTGTTGAGGTTGTGGGCGATCCCTCCCGCGAGTTGGGTGATCGCTTCGATTTTCTGCGAATGATGAAACTGTTCTTCAATCATGATCCGTTCGGTGATGTCCTGGGCGTAGATAAGAACAAGATAAACGTTGCTTTTTTCGTCGATAATCGGTGACAGTTGAACGTCGAAAATTTTATTTGGGTCATCTTTATCTGTGTGATGAATCGTTTTTTTCGTTCGAACCGCCTCGTTCAATTTCTCCTCTCGTATGGCAGCTGCTTCGGGGGGAAATTGAGAAAAAACATTGACTCCGATCAGATGGTCGAGTGCGGTATCGAAATAGTGTTCAAAAAAGATGTTTGCGGAGACGATCCGTCCATCCGGAGTGAGAAGCACAATCAAGTCGTCGATGGCGTTCAGCATAACCCGCAGCGTCTCTTCATTTTCAGACAACGCTTGTTCGGCCCGTTTCCGCTCGGTGATATCGAGAACGGTTCCGACCATGCGGATCGGTTCTCCCTCATCGCTGTATTCGATTTCGGCGCGTTCGTGCACAAATCGAACATCGCCGTCAGGGCGGATGATGCGATGATCGATACGATAAGGGATCTTATTATTCAACGTGTCTCGGACAGCCATTTTTAGCATTTCTCGATCTTCAGGATGAACCCGTTCTATGAATGCATCCCTCGTGGAATCGAACGCTTGGGGAGTAAGGCCGAAAATCCGATACGTTTCATCGGACCAGTTCAGACGATTGGTTTGAATGCAGGATTCCCAGTGGCCTAGGTGGGCGATTCGTTGCGCTTCGGAATGCAAACGTTCTTGATGTTTTAACGCTTCTCTTGCCTGTATGCGTTTGGTGATATCGATGAGGGCGGTTTGGACCGATGGCTCTCCTTGATATTCAATCAGATTGCCATGCAATTCAACCCAATAAATCTCTCCATTTTTATGAATTAAACGAATCTCATAACGTTCGGGAACGGATTTACCCTGGATACGGTCTTTCTGCCGTTGCCAGGCCAACTCCCGATCGTCCGGATGGATAAGCGCCTTGATTCCTTCAGGTGAAAGCGCAAGCAACTCATCTGTGGTATAGCCGCTCATATCGGCAATGGCTTGATTGGCGAATACGATGCGTTGCTCCTGAAAGATTAAGAGACCTTGAAGCGAATGATCGACCAATGCATGATAGGCCTCTTCCACCTGCTGTTGTTTTCGAATCGAAAATTGAATGAGTTCTCCAGCCACGATTAATGCAAACAAAATGATCGTGGTGGTTATTAGAGCTGAGGTGTAGTGTCCAGCAGAAACCAAATATTTTAATGACCATGAGCATGTAAACATGATCATTAATAATGAATAAAGATAAACAGGACGGGAATATTTAAAGATGGCGTAGAAGATCGGTATACATAAAAAGGCGAGGAATTCATCCAGAATACGAGATCCGGTCCATGCGAGGAGCAGGACTAAGAACAGGCCGTATAAATTAGACAGCAGGAAAAAAGCGGTTAAAAAGACATAGCTGTTTTTTTTGATTGGATTGTGTGCATCCATAAGGATTTCCAATGTTTTCCGGAAAAGTAATCCCTATCGTAACGAGGTCATTTTATCCGTTTATTACAGATGATCCAATAATTTATTGAATGTTTTCTACGTGATCCACAAATTCCTCCGGCTCGATAAATCGGGCGATCCGTTTTGACGGCATCCCCGCCCCTTGCGAATCGTAAAAAACGACGACGGGCAGGCCGGTGATGCCGTACTGCCGTTGAATCCCGGCGTTCGCTTCCGTGGAGTCGGATAAGTCTAACTTAATATTAATGAAACGGTCCAGGGCGTCTCCCACGGCAGGAGAAGTATATGTGTAATAGTCTATCTCCTTGCACACCGCGCACCAGTCCGCGTAGAAATCGATCATGACTGGTTTACCTTGTTCTTTGGCGGAGGCAAGGCCTTCTTCCAGGTTAAATACCCAGTCCACTTGATTCTCGCGCTTAGGCGGTTCGCTTCCCGCAATGGAATAGACCGCCAGGACACACAGCACGATCCCGGCAGTTTTCCGAAACCGGACAATAAAATTTGGCGTGTGATACGAAAGATGAGCCGCGCCGAGAAAAATGCCGAGTAGAAACGCCGCGATGGCAAGACTATAAATCCAAACCGATAATTCGATGGGAATCCGTAACCAGTCGAATGTGTTTTTCAAAAAGTAGAGCGCGCAGACGAATAGAATGATGCCGAAAACGCTCTTCACCCACTCCATCCACCCCCCCGATTTTGGCAGGTGCGAAATCATTCCTGAGAATGTCCCCAGCACGAGAAACGGCAGCCCCAATCCAAGGGAATAGACGAACAGCAGCGACAGCCCCAGTGTTGGGCTGCCTTGGGTTGCGGTATAAGTCAGGATACCCGCGAGGATCGGGCCGGTGCATGGGGCCGCTACGATACCGGCTGCCAGACCCATCAGAAAGGCGCTTGGATACCCTTTGCCCCCGGCGGCGCTCAGCCCATTCTGCCAGGACGAGGGAAGGCGGAATTCAAACGCGCCCAGCATCGAGCAGCCCATCGCCGCGAAGAAGATCGCAACCCCGCTCATCACCCACGGATTGCTCATAAACTGGCCGAAAACCGCACCGGTGACGGCGGCCATGTATCCCAACGACGAGTACATGAAAGCAATCCCCAGAACGTAGGTTGACGCCAGGGTAAACGCATGAAAGATATTCTTCGTTTCACGTGCTCCGAAGATCGTGATCGTGATGGAAATCAGGGGATAGACGCAGGGTGTTAAGCAGGTAAGAAAGCCGAAGAAGAAGACGGTTAGAAAAGTCAGAAAATAGCCCTTCGCGAAAAAAACGTCATCACTCGTTTCCTGTTGAACGGCCGGACCCGGTGCACGCCCGGTTCCCTCGGTAATCTCCAGGGATAGCGTGTGCTTCTTGGACTGAGGAAAGTAGCACAGTTCCTGGGAACAGCCTTGATAGTTGACCGTGACGCTCAGCTCGGCCGTTCCCAATGGCGCGTTATAGGCAATGGAGTAGGGAATCCGGAATCGAACCGTATCGTGATAGACAGGTTTTTTCTCGCCGTCGGTCGGGTCGGTTTTAATTTCAGGTTTGGGAAAGAGCGGGGCGGCCGTTTCGATCCATTCCGGTCCGTCAACCTCGAACGAGGTCATTTCCCGGTAGACGATATGATCGGTCTCGACTTTCAGTGTCAAGTCGATATACCCTGACGCGCCCTGGGCGGTTAGTGGTTGTGCGAGCGATACCTTCCAGGCAAATAGAGTGTCCAAGTCCTGGGCTTGCACGCTCAGGATCGACAGGATAGCAATCATTGGAAGCGAGTATTTACGGATCATTTTAATTTCACCATGAGTTTGCGTTTTGGGTTATCAATTGCCAAAAAATCTCGAAAGTCGTATTCAATAAAGGTTCATGTATGGTAGCGATATGAGGGTCCGTGTCAAATCGGGGATTGTTGACATTGAAAAATTATTCATTGAAAACAGGCTGGGCGGAACAACGTTCATCGGATTGGGCAGCGTGGTTTTCGCAGTAATTTTCAGCCCATTCCCGAACGGCTTGGACTGTCTCGTCTACGTTTTCGGTGTAGTTGGTCCTCTGGCGTAAAATCTTGACGGTTCGCAAGCCTTTGAGATACCAGCCGACCTGTTTGCGCATCTCGAACACCCCGCGACGCGGGCCGAGCCACTCGACGGCCAGATACAGGTGTCGAATCAGAGATTCCACGCGCTCCTCAAAGCTGATTTCATCCGGCAGAGCGCCGGTTTCCCAATAGTGCAGCACGTCCTTGAAAATCCAAGGTTTGCCGTAAGCGCCGCGTCCGATCATAACACCGTCGCAGCCGGTTTGATCCAGCATTGCCTTTGCGGAAAGCGGATCGGTCACATTGCCGTTGCCGATAACGGGGATGTCCAAATAGTCTTTCAAATCGGCGATCCAATGCCACTGCGCATGCCCTCCGAAGCCCATCGCCCGAGTGCGGGCGTGAAAGATGACGGCGTCGATGCCTTCGCCCTGAGCGATGTCGCCGATCAGCCGGTAGTTGAGCGAATTGAGGTTAACTCCGGCTCGAATCTTAACCGACAGATGTTTGTCCGTCGCTTTGCGCATGGCCCGAAGTACGCTCACCAGTTCAACGGGAAAAATCGTCAACCCACAACCCGATCCGCTCTTGAAGACTTTCTTGACTGGGCAGCCCAGATTGAGGTTAATCCCGTCCGCTCCGAGATCGTCCACCATGCGGGTGGCGTCGTAGATACAATCCGTGCTGTTACCGAAGATTTGGATGACAAGAGGATGTTCGTCCCGACATTGTTCCAGCATCCGGCAGGTGGGACCGTTCTTCATTTGAAGCCCACGTGCGCTGATCAGTTCGCTAAAGGTCAGGGGGCAGCCTTTGATACGGCAGGCCTGACGCATAGGCCGATCGCTGACACCCGCAATGGGAGCCAGCATCACCTTCGGAAACTTAAGAGCCGGTTTTTCCTGACGTGCTGGTTTGATAGCCATGATGGTATATGAAATGCTTTCAAATTAATATTCGTATTAATGTCTTATGCTAAGAAATGGTATCTTGTATTAGAAATATCAGGTACTTATGTTGTGTTGTGTTTCAGTTATACTGACACTTAAATTCCCAGTACCTATGCTTTTTTCTCAAGCATTTAGATGGGTAGAAGGAACGTGTAGGGACAGGCCACTGTGCCTGCCCTTGTTCAATCTACCCTGGTACTTTTGGTTGGTTAGAGTCCTCGTGTTCAGTGAATTGGTCTTCAATCGTTTATTTTAAGTGTTTTTCAAACCAGGCAAGGGTTTCGTTCCACATTTCTGGAGTGTACGTGTGCCCAACGCCTGGATAGACGATGCCTTTGAAACGTTTCGGCGCATGGTGAATACCGTATAATTTCTTGACGAATGTGTTGATCTTTCGTACGCCGTCCACGGGAGAGCCGCCGTCCTGGTCTCCGGTTAGCGTCAATAGCGGACGTGGCGCGGACAGTCCAACCACCGCTTCCATGTCGATCCCCCGGTGAAGCAGGTTAGGTACGTAATAGTAAATCCCGTGCTGATTGACTTCACCGTGGCGGATCAGGTCTTGATAGCGTGTCAGGCAGCAGACACAGACAGCGGCTTGGATACGGTCGTCCAGCGCCGCAAGCCACCACGTGCGGGTGCTGCCCATGCTCATGCCGGTAGCCCCCACGCGCTTCGGATCGATTTCCGGCCGTGACAGCAAATAATTCAATGCCAGCCGGTCGTCCCGAACCATCATGCCCCACAGCGTTTTCCCCTGCCAGAGAAACATTCTGAATAACGCTTCTTCGGTCTTTTTCCCGCTCTCGCGTTCGCCTGCCGGGCCTTGGTTACGCCGTTCACCGAAGGCGTAGGCGTCGATGGCGAGCACGGCGTATCCGGCCTGGGTGAACGCTTCGACAGGCGGTGTTTTCGTCGGCCATTTCTTAAAAATCTCCTCTTTACCGTTGGCGTATTGGCCGCCGTGGTAATGGTGATATAAAATGGCCGGGCCGGGTTCGGTTCTCCCTTCCGGGATCGCCAGATAACCGTAAACCGTATCTCCAACGCCATTGTCGAAAGTGAATTTTTCCAGTGTGTAGCCTTTCCGATTCGTTTTCTTTATCACTGTCGGTTTGGGAGTGAATAAGGGTGGAAGATTCCCCAGTTCTTTATTGAGAATTCTTCTCAGCCGCTTCTTTTCGGACGTCCATTGCTCGGCGGAAGCGGGTAAGGGGGTGGTGAATGGTTCGAAATTCCCTGGAAGCATAACCGGTTTCTCACTTTCCGATCGCGAGGCTGGACACCATAATCCAGCCAAAACGGCGAACATCAAAAATCGTATTACAAAGAAATCGTTTATAGGAAAGAATCGGTGAATCATAAGGATACGAGAATTGGGATTATTATAGTTACATTTTCGTGAAAGTTTCATGAAAGAGAAAAGATGGTTTCTCGTATGACTAAGAACTTTTTTTATGGGTATGCATTCCCTTTTTCGGCACGGGTGGAGCAATATCCTCAAGGCCTGGAATGATCGGTTTGATGAGCTGAGAGGCAATGGCGCGACGGGTGTCGTCCGACTCGTCTTTGGCGCAATCGTCGCAGACCTTTTCCCCGGTATTCAATTCAGCACCGCAGCCAAGGCAGTAAGTCGGTCCCAAATCGATCTTTAAGCGGCCCATTTCCTGCAATTGAAAGGCCATCATTTTAATTACGCGTTTGCCGTCGAGGGGAGCCTTCTTATTGGAATAGATCTGATCGAGAAATTCCCGGCCTTCCTTACTCAGAGAGGATGATCCTTTTTCTAGAAAAGAAAATACTTTTTCACTGATCGTGTGATACATCATATCGGTCATGATTTGAGCGGGATTAGGATTCTTATCCTGGCGAAGGGATGCGACAAATTGGTAGGCGAGCAGATGAGTGAACCAGACGCCCTCATTTTTCAAGGCTTTCGGGAATTGAGAAGTCCGCTCGGCCAATTCGTCTGGAAACCGGTTGAGCACTTCGGAGATATCCAGTTCCTTGATCGTATTGTCTTTCCCCTTTTTTCTCCCGCCGACTTTACTCTCGCTTGCATTGCTTTCAGTGTTTTTATTCTCAGCAGGTTTCTTCTCGTCCGGTTTATCTCCATCGGACTTCTTCCCGTCTTTTTTCTCGCTTTTCTGATCTTTTTTTGGTAGTTTTTTGATTTTACGGCCTTCGTTGTGAAGCATATTACGGCAAATCACCAGCACGACTCCTTCCATGTGCTTCAGGCACATTTCACAAATCAAGGTTTCGGTGGCCTGACTGCAATACTGGCAGCCTTCGTCGTTAAAGGCGATCTTAATTTCACATTCAGTGTTTTTGTTCAGCATCGTTCTCTCTGGTAAAAAAAACTGATCCAATTCTTTGTATCTAGCTAATTATATCATATCATTTTTTAAGTTGAATCCTTTAAGAGGAAATGGATGCACGTCATAGAAGTGGGTAAAAAGTGGGTTTTCTTTTTTTTGTGCTATAATCAGACAGTAACGCAACTGTCT
>CAZSIZ010000103.1:0-18677 GCA_964606645.1 uncultured bacterium | reverse complement strand
GGTGACGCCTGCTTCTCTCAGCAAGCCGGGTTTGCCCGCTTCGCTGGGCAAACAAAAAGGCGGGGATTATTCACCCCCGCCTTTTATTGTTGTTATGGGATTGGGGATTGGGATTAATTCTCTTCCCCGCCCTCTTTGATTGTGCCCTCTTCGGTTGTGCCCGGTTCAGGTTCCGGTTCGGGAGTGGGTTCGAGTCTCACGACGGCTGTTTTTATCATTAGCTCATCGATCACTGAGGCTTCGACGCCGTAGATTTCCGAGGGATTGGAACGGGAACCGTAGAAGTATTCAACGTTACCGGAAGCGTCCTTGACCGACGAAGCTAACGCGATGGTTTCACCCCCATCCGACGACTGAAGTTCGAAGAGCAGGGATGGCTCACCCAAACCGTATTCCTCGGTTGCGCCCTCGACGAACGTGGCGGCTTCCAGGTCGGTGATGGCCCGCAACGCATCGGAAACGGACGAGAAGTTGGCTTTACCCTGCTTGGGCTGGAGCAGCGTCCAATCGCCGCCGTCTTTGCTGGCTTCCAGAATCACCGATCCGGCGGACGTGATCTTGACGCGATCCACCTCCCACGATTTCTTCGAGGCAATCTTCTTTAATCGCAGCGAGTTCAGATCGGCGGTGAGTTTGTTGAAACTCTGGGGACCGACGGCGAAGACGTTTTTCTGTCCCTCGCGTTTGGCATACCAGTTCTCGGTGGCGGTCGATGTCGTGCCGATCAACAACGCCTGCGACGCCCAACTCGATTCACTACCCGGCTCGCCGCCCCAGAACACCAGTTTGGTGGCGGGTTCGACCAAGCCGTAAATTTCGAGCATTTCCGGTTCTTCTTCGATGAACTGTTTAATTTCCCCGTTGATCGCGGTACGGACGATGTCGTTGATTGTCGTTCCGTCGATCCGTGCTGTCATTGGCTCGGTGGCGATCCACTCATCGCTGCCGACCCGATGAAGTGTCAACTTTTCGCCGTCGTATTCGACCTCGAATTTCTGCACGGTATCGAATTCCATATCGACGATTTTCTTGTCGCGCAGATCGAAGAGGCTCTTATCGGCGTAACGGTAGAGGCTTTCGGTGATCGTGACGATATCGCTTGCGCCTTCGACCATCGCGTAATACTTGCCCGATACCGGGGTATTCGCACCCAAGAGCATCGTGGTTTTGGTGGCATCATCGATTCCGGCCACGCTGATCTTTATCGTGGGTGCATCGAGACCGAACGGAGCGAGGCTTTCGGGATTGTCGTTGATAACACGCTCGCGTTTGCTGGTCGCGAAATTGCGGGCGATGGCGTTCAGGGCGATTTTGTCGCCACTGGTGTCGAACGGTTCGGTCAAACGCCAATTTTCGCCGTTCTTCACGGCTTTGATGGTCTCTTCGCCTTTGACGATTGTGATTTCGTTCACCTCGTCCTGAGTGATCGTGACCAGTTGTTTCTCTTTGTCTTCCCGGTCTTTTTTCTTTTCCTCCTGGCCTTTATCCCAGAAGTAAAAAGCGGCGATTACGGCGCATAGAATAAGAAGAATTAGATTTCGTTTCATGATGGGTTGTCGATCCTCCTATCCACGCATCCGTCTACGTACGCCCACGACGATTCCCAAGATCAGCATGATACCGGGGAGAATTATCATCGAGGAGTACATCAGGAAATTGGCTTCGACGGGATTGACGGTGATCGGCTGCCCCGAATGGTCCTTGGGACGGATCGAGATCAAGTCTTCCTGCTGAGCCAGCCAGTTGATACTGTTCATAAAGAGGTCCATGCTGTTCCGGTAATAGGCGTTGGTGGCGAAATCCGAGTCGCCGAAGACGACCAGCCTGATTTCCGGTTCCTGATCGAGTTCTTCAACATTGGGATCGGTCTCTTCACTTACGGACGACTCGTCTTCGGTTTTCTCAGTATCCGTTGCATCGGAGATACGTTCTTCAGCCGGTTTGGAGAGAGCGATTGCAATGGAAACTGGACCCATCTCGTCCACACCTTCGTCGAACCCGGCGCGGCCGGTTGTTTTGATGCCTTGGATATCGGTTTCTTTCCAACTGTTTTCACTGGTTTTGGCGAATTCGACGATCTCGACACCTTCGGGAAGTTCATCGGCTTTGTTGACGCTTCGAGCGATATTGAAGGGAACGGCCGTCGCGGCGCCTTTGAAGGCATCCACGATCGGGTGGCTTTCATACGTGCTGACGGCTGGGGCGACGGGGCTTCCTCCGAACATCTGCATTAAGGGATTGTTTTCCAAAATCCAGTTGCTCCCTAGAAGGACGCCGTAATTTTCTTCAAGGAATTTTTCCAGTCCCGATTCGGTTTCGGGATCGATCAAGGCCAGCACTTTTCCACCATAGGTGAGGTAGTTTTTAAGCGAGGTCAATTCCGCTTCAAGAAACGGCGATTGGGGACCGGCGATTACAACGGCGACGGCGTCTTCGGGAACTGATTGTTGAGTGAAGAGTTGCAGTTCCTTGGCTTCGTAGCCGTCTTCTTCCAGGACCATTTTCATCCCGGCGAGACCGTCACGGTTGTCGGTTCCCTCCAGGGGACGCTCTTTATGGCCAGTGGTGAAGTAGACGACGCGGTCCCGTCCACCGACGATCTTGAGAATCGCGTTTGTCAAGTCGTTTTCGGTGATGGGCGATACTTTTTCGTGCTGTTCGCCCTTCTCACCTTTACGGACGTAGAGCGTGTTGACGGAGACCGCTCCGAGCGCCTGGACTTTCTCAGGCTCCTCCTGCGGGTCGATGGTTTCGGTGGTGATGTGTTTGGAGTAGCGTTTGTACAACTCCATCAAGTCATTGGCTTCCATCGTCGCGCCGGGCATCGATGGATTGACGAGGTACTGCAAGTGGATCGGTTCGGTCAGCCCTTCGGCGACTTGGATCGATTTGGACGCCAGGCTGTATTTCTTGGCTTCGGTCAAGTCGAACCGCGTGCTGTTTTTAACCAGGATCATTTCCAGAAAGACCGCTATCGCTAAAAAGATAGTGATCGATATCGCCATGTTCAAGCCCGCGATGGCGGCCCGGCCCGTCAGTTTCTCCACGAGGAAACCGATGTTGACGAACACGTAGATGAGAACGAGTATTCCACCCAGCACCAGGGGAGCGACGGAAATGGCGGTCATTTCCATACGAATCGCCCAGGCGAGCAGTCCGATAACGATAAAGATGATTCCTAAAAATCCGAGTGCGCTGTTTTTTGATTGCATGATTACCCTCTCCATCGGTTGGATTCCAAAACCCGTAAACTGGTGAATAAGAAGAAAACGGAGAAGAGGATGTAGTAGGCGACGTGACCGGTATCGATTACCCCTTTACCGAACTGTTCGAAGTGGGAATAGACCGAGATTTCCTTACAGATTTCACCGATGACTCCCGGCTGAATATCCGCCACGAATCCGATCATCCAGAAGAACAGCAGACCGGCGAAAGTGACCAGTCCGGACACGATCTGATTCTCCGATAACGCGGAAGCGAAAATGCCGTAGGACAGAAACGCCGCTCCGATCAGGAACACGCCCAAATACGCAGCCAGAACCGGAGGGATGTAAGTCTGATCCGGGACCAGTTTGACGGACAGCAGGCAATAAAAGAACGTCAAAGCGAGCATCCCGGCAAAGACGGTCAAAGCCGACAGGTATTTGCCCAGCAGGACTTCGGAATCTTTGATCGGGAATGTGAAAAGCAGTTCCAGCGTGCCCAGTTTCTTCTCTTCCGAGAAGAGACGCATAGAAATCATGGGGGCGATGAACAGGAGAATGAAAGTCATCGTGCCGGTGATGCTGAGCAGAACGACTTCCGTATAATTCGGCAGCGGCATCGCACCGTATCCTTGCCGCATCGACATCATCATCATGTATTCCTGGCTTTTCCCGGCGAACCACTTAAAGTGCAGATTGAAAAACAATCCGCAAAGAAGCAGGAATATCATATAGAGGATGTACGCCAACGGAGAGAAGAAGTACGCCCGCATTTCGCGTTTGTAGATAGCCCATATATTACTCATAGTTCAACCTCCTTTTCGCCCGCGACGATATCGATGAAGATATCTTCAAGCGTCGGATCCATCGAGCGGATTTCGTAGATTTCCCAGTCTTTGGCAACGAAACGGTTGACCAGATCCGGCCGCAGGTCTTTATCCGGATCGGTTTCGAGCGAGACTTGAATCAGGCCGTCTCCCTCTGCCGCATCGGAACATTCAATCTTTTGAATTCCCTCAACTTCGGACAGCGCCTTTCTTACATCACTTGAAGACGCTTTCACGATGAGTCGAACCTGCCGCTGTTTGGAAAGCCGACGGCTCAGTTCGCCCACGGCGTCTGCGGCGACGATCTTGCCTTCGTGAATGATGATCACCCGGTCGCAGATCAAGTTGACTTCCGGCAGGATGTGAGTCGAGAGAATGACGGTGCGTTTCCCGGCCATATTCTTGATCAACTCACGGATTTCCCGGATTTGGTTGGGGTCGAGGCCGATGGTCGGTTCGTCCAGGATCAGGACTTTGGGATCGCCGATCAGGGCCTGGGCCAATCCTACACGCTGCCGAAATCCTTTCGAGAGTTTCCCGATCGTGCGCTGGGCGACATCCGTGATAGCGGTCTCTTCCATCGCTTCCCGCATCGAGGCGGCGCGTTCACCGGCCGGAATACCTTTCACCTGCGCGACGAATCCCAGATAGCTCGTCACGTCCATATCCAGATAAAGGGGCGTGTTTTCGGGCAGATACCCGATCGTTTTCCGAACGTCCAGCGACGATTCCCGAACGTCGAACCCTCCCACCCTGGCGGTTCCTCCCGAAGGCGGCGAATAGCCTGTGAGGATGCGCATGGTGGTTGTTTTCCCCGCGCCGTTCGGTCCTAAGAAACCGAGGATTTCGCCATCTTCGACTTGGAAGGAGACATCCTCGATCGCCGTAACGCGGCCATACACTTTCTTTAAATTTTCTGCAACGATCATGATTTTCCTCTTGTTAATGGTTGATCGGATTCACAACAACTTGGCGAGAAGTCCGAAACGAAATGAACTTAGGTTTGCGAAACGAATGCGTAACCCGTAAGTAACGCAAAAAAACGAGAGCATGAAAAATTCCGCAGAACCTCGCCTTTCGGAGTGTTTTACATGTTGATACAAATTGATGAAATCAAAGCAAACACTCCAAAAAACCGTTCTAATTCGATAAAAATACAAACTGATATTTTGACGTGAAATATTCCATCAGGCAAGTGCCGTAGCACGGTTGCGTGGCGTTCTATTGGCACGGACCGCTATTTGTGCAATAGTAGTAGTCGATATCTATAAGGCGGCAAGGAGTTCTCATGAATCAACCACATAAGCGGTCCGACCGTTTCATATTACCCGCCATGCTGGCGGGGATCATCTTGGGCGTGTATTGCGGGTGGGAGTTCGGCCCGAAAATGCTCGCGGTCAAATTCATTGGCGACATGTTCATGAATGCGTTGAAGGCGGTCATTATCCCTCTGATCATGGCGTCGATGATCGTGGGCGTCGCGGGGCTGGGGGATGTGCGCAAACTGGGGCCAATCGGAGGCGTGACGCTCATCTATTATATCCTGACGACGTCGATATCCGTTACGATCGGCCTGATCGTGACCAATTCGATCCAGCCGGGAGTGGGCGTCGATCTCTCCGGCGCGGCGGTTCCCGAAGTCATCGAGGGCCATTCAGCCAGTATTATCGATCTGATCCTGAGTTTGATTCCATCGAATGTATTCCAGTGCATGGCGGAGATGCGTATTTTGCCGATTATCGTATCAACACTGATTTTCGGCGGTGTGTTGACCACGCTGGGCGAACAGGGAAAACCGGTCGTTCAGTTTTTCGAGGGACTCAACGCCGCCATGATGAAGATCGTTCACCTTCTGATGTACTTCGCACCCATCGGAATCTTTGCCCTGATCGCCGCCATCCTGGGTAAAGAAGGGGGAGGCGACGCGGTGCTGGTCAAGCTGATGAATCTGGGGTGGTTCGTCGTGGCAGTGTTGACCGGGCTGGCGCTCCACGCTTTTCTGGTGATCCCCTCCATCATGGCCTTCATCGCCCGTCGGAATCCGCTGGTTTATGCCTCGAATATGGTGAAAGCGCTCACGACCGCATTTTCAACCGATTCAAGCGCCGCCACCCTGCCGATCACGATGGAATGCGTCCAGGAAAACAATAAAATCTCATCGCAAACAGCCTCGTTCGTCCTACCCATCGGGGCGACGGTGAACATGGACGGAACCGCGCTCTACGAAGCGGCGGCGGCGATCTTCATCGCCCAGGCTTACGGCGTCGATCTGAGTTTCGTCCAGCAAGTGACGGTCTTCCTGACCGCCACGCTGGCTTCGGTCGGGGCGGCGGCGATTCCTCACGCCGGTCTGGTGACGCTGGTGATCGTGCTGCAAGCGGTCAACCTGCCGATCGAGGGAATTGGATTGATTTTCGCCGTGGACTGGTTCCTGGACCGATGCCGGACGACGGTGAACGTGTGGGGCGACTCCTGCGGCGCGGCAACGGTCGAACGGCTGATCCCCCCGGAAAACGGCGGTAATTCGGGCAATTAACGGTGGATCGGATCGACACAGCTTCCGTTTCCGCAAGAAAATGGGATAATGCTCAGACGTGCCTGCAATTTTCAATCGCTCGGAAGCACAACAAAATAAATGGAGACGATTGGTAGCGGAATCCTGCAGTCTATAGAATTTCTTGCAAAATTCATTTTTTTTAGTCTTTTCCCTCACCCTAACCCTCTCCCAGAGGGCGAGGGGATTTAAGAAACGTTCATTTTGCAAAAGGCTCTATAGAAATATTCCTCTCCGATTTTCACACAAACTTAATTCGAAAAGGTTACTATTGATGATGAGACAGAGTGTACCGTATTTATTATCTATCGTGTTACTGGGTGTTTTTGCTTCGGTGTTGATGCTGGGCGGTTGCGGGGGAAATACTCCCGATGCGGTTTTTAACCGGGGTCTGCGAGCGCTTCAAGATGAAGACCCCATCGGGGCGTCGCTATTTTTCGAGAATTTCGTTAAAAAATTTCCCGACGACGAACGAGTTCTGACCGCTTACGACATGCTGGCGAAATGTTATTTAATGCTCAAGGATTATAGTAATGCCCGCAATGTCTTTCTGGATATGAAAAAGAAATTCCCTCACACCAACGTCCAAACCCGGTGCGATTTCGAAATCGGAAACACCTATTATTACGAAGGTTTTTTTGAAAAGGCCGCGACACAATACGCCGAAATCGCCAGTGCGACCGATAATCCTCAAATACGAATACAAGCCAATTTTAATTTAGCCTCTCTCTATGGCCGGATGACCCAAGCGGCAACCGCTCAACGTCATTTCGATACGGTTTATCAAATCGCGGACGAACAGATCAGCGATCCCACCGAACAACTCGGATACAAACTGCAATCGCTCGCCGGGAAAGCAACCGTGCTGGAAGTCAGCGGTGAATTCGACCAGGCGCGTGAAGTGCATCGAAAGAACATCGATATCGTGCTCAACGCGACCGGTATCACCGGCATCGATGTGGACCGGCAGAACGCCGTGCTCAGTTGGGCGCATACCTGGGTTAAGGCGGGCGATTTCATCTCGGCGGCCACCACCTACGACCTGCTCCATTCCAACCCACACATCAAAGAAGAGATGAAACCGCAGTTGGTCGTCTGGAAAATTCAATCCCTGGAATCCCTTTTCATGCAGGTTAAAGATAAAACAGAGTTCACTCCTGAAGAGACCGAACTGCTTGCGCACGAAAACCGGCGGATCATCAAGGACTACTCCGACACGGAGTATGGCATCAGTGCCCGTATTGCCGTCGCCCGGCTGATCCGGGACACGACACCCGATCAAGCGAATATGTATTTCAATGAAGCGATCGGCATGTACGAGAAGTTCATCAACGATCCGCCCACACCGGAACGGCCATTAATCGCCATGTTCCAAATCGCCGAGTCGTATTTGCGTTTCGACAAATTCGATGAAGCGAAGCAAACACTCCTGGACATTCAAAAGAAATATTCGCAAGTACCCGAAGCCGTGCAAAAAGCCGCCATGGGACTGCAAACCATCGAGAGGATCAAACAAGACAAACTCAAAGCGGCTCAGAAAGCCGCCGAAGTTCCGGTTTCCTCTTCGACGAGTCCATGAAGAAAATTCTGCTGTTCAATCCGCCAACCGGTCTGTACCGGCGGGACAACCGGTGTCAGAACCGTGTCGAGGATCAGACCGTCAACGTAGTTTTCCCCCCGATGGAGCTGCTCTATCCCGCCGCCGTGCTGGAACGGGAAGGGCATGAATTACAGGTCGAAGATTATCCCGTTCAACAAGCAACGTGGGAGAATCTTTGCGCCGATCTCGATAAATTCCAACCCGATATTGCCTTGTTCACCACCACGATCGCCACGCTGGAAAGCGATCTCACCTCCGCGAGCGTCATCAAAGACCGATGCTCCAAGACCGTTACCGCCGCCATCGGTGAACCGCTGAATTACCTGGATCGCGAAATCATTCAACAAACGCCCGGCCTGGATTTAATTCTCCGTGGAGAAACCGAAGGGTATTTGGCTGATTTCGCCAACGATCGGGCATGGGACCGGCTGCCTTCCGTCACGTTTATGCAAGGAAGCGAAATCGTCCAGACAAACACACCCCTCCCGCCGGTCGACCTGGACACCCTGCCCTTCCCTGCGCGTCACCTGATCGACAACGACCGCTATCGCAGCCCGGAAACGCGTAACAAACTGACCACCGTAGTCACCTCTCTTGGGTGTCCCTACCAGTGCATTTACTGCTCCGTTCCCGCGCTGACCGGAACCCGCGTTCGTTTCCGGTCGCCGGAAGGGATCGTGAACGAGTTGAGCGAATGCGTCGAACGATTCGGAATCCACGAATTTCTCTTCCATGCCGATACGTTTACCTTGAATAAACGCTGGACAATCGAACTGTGCCAACGGATCGTGGAACAGAACTTGACGATCCGCTGGGGATGCAACAGCCGGGTGGATACCATCGACGACGAACGGCTTACGTGGATGAAAAAAGCGGGATGCTGGGTCATCGGTTTCGGAGTGGAAAGCGGCAGCGACAACCACCTTGAACGGATGAAAAAGGGGGCGACCGCCGATCGGGCGCAGGAAGCGATCCGCCTGTGCCGCCAGCATGGAATCCGGTCACATGCGTTTTTCGTATTCGGTTTTCCCTGGGATACGGAAGAGTCCCTGCGGGAACTCGCCGCTTATGCCCGTGAACTCGATTCCGACTTTTTCGATTTCAACGTGGTGTTTCCCCTGCCGGGAACCGAGCTGGACGATATTCTGGAAATGAAGAACCTCGTGGTGCGCGAACGGCTTCGGCACGGTGGCTACGCGGTTGGGGCTGTCTCGACCGAAACACTGTCAGCGCAGGACTTGGAGCGGTGGCGAAAAAAGGTTTTGTGGCGGATGTACCTGCGCCCACGCTATATCCTGCGCACCCTGAAGAACGCCGGATCACCAGCCGTGGCGTTCAACTATCTTCGAGCCGCCTGGTCGCGAATCGGAAACCTGGTATTCGGGTCCAGAATGAAACGGCAAAAAGATGATAGTACTGGATTGGATTGAACATGGGCAGGCACAGGGGCCTGCCCCTACACGTTTTGTTACCCGTTTAAACACGTGTGACAGAGAACTGCCAGAGACTGAAATTCAATACTGGATTCTACAACCGAACTATGAAGGATCGAACGATGTCTCAACATTCCGTGCAAGTCAAAATCGCTGCCGATGAAGAGAGGGCGAATCAATGGCGGGAAACATTATCTCCCATCGTCTACGATGGCTTCGTTCCGCCTGTCAGTGAAGCGAAACCTTCCGATGAGTTATACCTGGATTCGATGGACGGCGTCATCCAAGCCGTTCGGCAGGATGAACCGTTATCCGCTAGCCGGATCGTGCTGGACTTACGCGCATTCGTCGGTAATTTATCGCCGCTGGTGATCTATTTCTCCCCGATTCTGTATCGATGGCTGGGAAACGAGTTGGTCGTCATTCTTCCGAATGAAGAATCGAAAACCGTTTTGTCCGCTTTGAACGATCTACTGCGTTCGCTTGAGTTGCGTTCCAAAGGGATACGGATTATCTCCTGCCCGACGTGTGCCCGCTGCCGCACCGATTTACCCGCCATCGTACGATCGCTTGAATCGGAATTGCACAGTATCGACAAGCCGCTCGATATCGCCGTTATGGGATGCGAGGTGAACGGTCCCGGTGAAGCCCGGTCCGCCGATATCGGGATCGCATTCGGCAATCAAAAAGGGTTGCTGTTCAGGAATGGGGAAAAAATCAGAACGGTCACATTGGACGAAGCGGCAGATGTGTTGCTTAATGAAATTTCTAGGATATAGGCCATATCTCTATAATATCCAGGAAAGTAGGGTGAGTCACGTCTTATCGATCCACCATAATCGAATAACGTAGGCTAAGCGTATTGCCCACCAATCCTCACGTGTTTTAGAAATTGATTAAGAAGGGGTGACTTCTTCGGTGGGGGCCATCCCGACCAGGTTGAGCACCCAATCGACCATCCACTTTAAATAATTCTTGTAGATTGACGATTCGGAGATCGGTTCCCATAAGACGTAGATCACGATTGCTATGACCACGATTAAAGCGAAGTTGATCAATATTTTTACGGAACCGCTCTGGAAGAATTCTTTTGCTTTCTCCCCCGATGTTTTATGGAGAGAGGACGTCTTGCGGCGGCCTCTCATATGCCGGTCATTTTCGGCTTCGAGCGATCCAAGCGTTTCATTCAGCAGAATGTTCGCGTCGTGCCACTCGATCAATGTTTTATTGACTTCGAGCTGGCTCAAGTCGCTGAATCCTTCAAGCGTAATTGTTCGCTTGACTGTCGTCAAGACGGATTGACCGATATGAAAATCTTTCTTGATCACTTGCATGAACTGCGCATGGTGTTCGGCGACAACTTGTTTAATCTGCTGGAATTCAGGATCGAGTTTGCTGATATCCGCATCTTCAGAAAAAAAAGTGGTGGTGAGAATTTTGTAGAATTTGATCCAGATTTTCATTATCATCCGGATCTCTTCCATGTGTTCTTCGATTTCTTTGATTGATTTAACAGCCACCTCAATCCTCCAATCTTCGACGACGTTCCTAAATTAAGCGACGTCTAGCAATAGAATATAACGTCAACAGGTTTGACGATCAACGTTTCCGGTTTCTAAATGGTGAATATATTTTTTCCTTCCGTCTACACTATTTTGTCAAAAAAATGATACTCAAACTTAATTCAATGGATTTCTCTTTCGGAAATCCTACCGGTAGTTCGATTTGCATAACCTATAACCATCGAAAAAAATATTAAATAAATACTTGACAGCAACCATTCTTTAATCTAAAATTCGTAATATGAATTTTGATTTATAGAAATCCGCCTTGCTCCCACCCCTATTCGCAGGTTCAACATGGAACCGCTGACGGGGGCGAAGCCTGCCCGTTCACCGATGATCTCAACCCATTTATCCCAACGAGGATTCTATGGAACGCGACGAACAGCTGATTCTCGACCTGCTTGCGGCGATTGAAGACGAACCCAACACGACCCAGAAAAACCTGGCCACCCGCCTGGGAGTCGCCGTAGGGGTTGTCAATTCGTATCTGAAGCGGGTTATTTATAAAGGGTACGTCAAAACCAAAAGCCTCCAACGCCGTCGTCTGCGTTATCTGTTGACTCCCAGCGGCATCAAGGAAAAGACCCGCCTCACCTACGAATTTCTGGAATATTCCTACATCTACATCCGTGAGATGCGGAGTAAAACGAGAGATATCCTCACACCGTTCTTGCGGCAAGGTAAGAAGCGCGTCGTTTTCCACGGCAGCAGCGAACCGGCGGAACTGGCCTACCTGGCGGTTCGCGAGTTAGGGATGGAACTGGTGGCGGTACTCGATCCCGATCGGGTTCACAACCATTGCGTCGATCACGAGATCCAGGATTTTTCCTGGTTTAAGAAAAAAATCCCTTTCGACGTGCTTCTGGACCTCACTCAGTCCGGGAACAGCACCGAACGGATACTCGAATTAAAAAAACATCTGAAACAGACGCAAGCCGAATTCACCGGTTGCATGAAGTGATCGCAAATGAATCCACCGAAAAAAGAAGATACGTTACGAAAACGGTACGGGTTTAAAATCGTATCTAATTTCATCGATTTCTCCCTCGCGATGCTCACGGCGGGAATAACCCCTCGCGCGCTGGGACCGGTTTTATACGGGAATTTCGAATTTCTCTCGGCGTTTTTCCACGAGTTCGTCAATATGCTGGACGCCGGAACATCTATATGTTTTTTCAGCCGTTTGTCCAAACGAACGGCGACGGACAGTTTGATCCGGTTTTACTGGGGTTTCGCTCTGGCAATCGGATGTTCGATCCTGCTGGGTGTCGGAGCGCTCATCCTCACCGGCTGCTATCAAACGATCTGGCCCGACCAGCACATCCTGTTTATCGTGATGGCTTCCGTTTGGGGGATTCTCACCTGGTACAAAGAAATCATCGGTAAGATGGTGGACGCCTACGGCCTGACGGTTCGAGGGGAAACCATACGGATCGTGCAGCGCGCTCTGGGAACCGCGCTGCTTCTCTTTATGTTCTGGCCGGGTTATTTCACCCTCTCCCAGTTTTTTTTTATCACTATTTCCTGCTTCTGTTTCTGGGATTGTGCTGGCTGCGGGTGCTTCGACGTTCGGGCATCGAACCGACACCAAGCCTTCGCCTGACTTGGGATCGATGGAAGAACCATGCGAAGGATTTCTATCAGTATTCCGCCCCGCTGGTCGTTTACGCCTTTGCCGGTTTTCTGACCGCCATTGCGGAACGGTGGTTGCTGCAGCGTTTCGCCGGTTCCGCCGAGCAAGGGTTTTACGGGCTTTCCTTTCGCATCGGGACGATCTGTTTTATGTTTACCGGCGCGCTGACCCCGCTGCTCATGCGTGAGTTTTCCAGAGCGTTCGGCGATAAAAATTCCGAACAAATACGATATCTGTTTCAACGCTATATCCCCTGTCTGTACACCCTGTCGGCTTATTTTGCAATTTTCGTCGCGGTTCAGGCCAACAAAGTCAGCCATATTCTCGGTGGGAGTGAATTCGAAGGCGCGGGATTGGCGATCTGTATTATGGCGTTTTATCCCCTGCACCGTACTTACGGCCAGTTGAGCGGTTCGCTCTTCTACGCCACCGACCGCACCCGCCTGTATCGCAACATCGGGATCGTTTCGATGGCGTTCAGTCTTCCCTTGACCTACTTTCTGATCGGTCCGAAAACCGGCTGGGGATTGGATTTGGGTTCCACCGGCCTGGCGATCAAGATGGTGTTGTTCCAGTTTGTCGTAGTCAACACTCACCTCTGGTACAACACCCGATACTTACAAATATCGTTTCGTAAGTTTCTTTTTCACCAATGCTTCGTCGCCGTGGCCTTATTTGCGGGCGCGTGGCTGGTACGTGATCTCATCGATCGCTATCTCGACAATCTATGGATCGCGTTTTTCGTCAGCGGTGTCGTTTATACGATCGTCTGCGCCCTGCTTGTCGCGATCTGTCCGTTTCTGGTCTTCATGTCCTACTCAGAATTGAAAGATTATGTCCGCCGCTTTATGGGGCGACTCAAGCGTTTCATCTCCGAATGGATTGAAAGAATCAATCAAAGACAAAGCGGCTCTTGAAAAGTTCCGCTCACATGGCTAAAAGAAGAGAGCGGATTTAAGCCGGTCCGGCAAACTCGAAAAACGAAAACGAAACGAGGGGATTTTCACTTACCATCATGTCGAACTCAAAACACAAGGTACTGGTCACCACGGTTCCCTTCGGCGAAGCGGATCCTCAAGCCCTGGAATTGCTGGATTCCAATTCCATCGATTACACGCTCAATCATCTCGACCGTAAACTGACGGAAGACGATCTGGCGGCCATGATTCCCCCTTACACGGTCGTCATCGCCGGGACGGAACCGATCACGGCGAAAGTCATGGACTGCGCACCCGGTTTGAAACTCATCTCCCGCGTGGGGATCGGTCTGGATAGTGTCGATCTGCAAGCCGCCCATCAGCGCGGTATCACGGTCTCTTACACTCCCGACGCCCCCGCCCCGGCGGTCAGCGAACTGGCGATCGGTCAGATGCTGTCGCTTCTCCGCTACGTCTCTCAGACAGACCGGGACCTGCGAAAAGGAACTTGGAAGCGGTGGATGGGACGGCGGTTGAATCTATGCACGGTGGGGATTATCGGTGTGGGTCGCATTGGTAAAGGCGTCGCGCGTCACCTGACCGGCTTCAAGCCCCGTATTCTTGGAAACGACATCGAGCCGGATAGAGAATTCTTCAAAGAGTATGGAATCGAAGAAGTTAGTAAAGAACAAATTTATCGCGAAGCCGACATCATTACACTCCACGTTCCTCTCACCCCGGAAACCGACGGTCTGATCGGAGAAAAAGAATTGACACAGATGAAACCGGACGCCCTTCTGATCAACTCAGCCCGCGGCCCACACGTTCAGGAAACGGCCCTTGTCGAAGCGTTGAAAGCCGGAACCATCGGTGGGGCGGCCATCGACGTTTTCGACGACGAACCTTATCGAGGCGAATTGATCCAACTCGACAACAGCCTGCTCACCTGTCACATGGGATCGTGTTCGATCGATTGCCGGGCACAAATGGAAATCGAAGCCACGGAGGAAGCCGTCCGATTCATCCGCAACGAACCGCTACAGGGCGTGGTTCCTGAATCCGAATATGGAATGGACGGAAAAAGACCATGAAAACAGTCGTTTTTGGCGGATCGGGATTTTTGGGCAGCCACACCGCCGACCGTCTAACACAGAACGGTCACGACGTGCTTATTTACGATCGAACCGAGTCCAACTACCTCAGCGCCGGACAGACCATGACGATCGGAGACATTCTCGATTTCGACCGTGTGACCGAAGCCGTTCGGGACGCGGATTATGTCTATCATTTCGCGGGAATGGCCGGGATTGCCGAAGCGGCGGAGAAACCCGTGGAGGCCATCCAGTCCAACGTCATGGGCACGACCTACGTGCTGGAGGCCTGCCGCCTGGCGAACGTCAAACGCTTTGTCTTTTCCAGTTCGATCTACGTCTACAGTGAAAAAGGCTCGTTTTACCGCTGTTCGAAGCAGGCGTGTGAGAAAATCATCCAGAACTACCAAAGCGAATTCGGGCTTCCATTCACGATCATGCGATTCGGTTCCCTGTACGGCCCACGGGCCAACGAATTCAACATCATCCGTTTCTACATCGAACAGGCACTCACCCAAAAACGTATCCTGCGCAAAGGCGACGGCGAGGAACTGCGCGAATACATCCACGTGCTCGATGCGGCGGAATCCTGTGTGAAAGTCCTGGCCGATGATTTCGAGAACGAATTCGTCATCATCACCGGCCATCAGACCATGCGGGTCAAAGACCTGCTGGTGATGATCCACGAAATCATGAACGGTGAGGTCGAATTACAATTCGGCGAAGAAGAAATCATCAATCATTACAACATCACGCCCTATTCATTCCGGCCTGAAAAGGCCCTTAAACTCGTTCTCGGCGCCTATCACGACCTGGGCACAGGACTGCTCGACATGTTTTACGAAATCGACCAGCGAATCAATCACGCCGGAGAGACCTTCCCCTCCGGCATCGAAAAAAAAGTCTGAACGGTTTGACACAGTATGACGACGGAATCCAAGATTTACGACAAAGCCGATAGTTTCATCGACATCCGTAAAACTCATGCGGAGACGGCTGGGATTCTGGATCGTATCCGCCGGGTGAGCGACACACTGGACCTGGAAAGCTTACCGGATCACCGAAGCCGTATCCTGCGACGCGCTCTGACGGATTTGTTCGATGATTCCCCTGACGATCCCGATCCGAAATTCGTACTCAGGCCACATGTAATCGAAGAGATCGCTAAACTGCCTGACGACCAACTTCCCCGTTATCTCTATTACCGTTACCGCTACGATCTCTTCCCCACGTTGAAGGAACTGGACGATTACCCCCCCTGTCTGCAGATCGAACCGGCGTCGATGTGTAATTACCGTTGCGTGTTCTGCTACCAGGTGGATAAGGAGTTGACCAATCCCAAGAACGGCCACATGGGCATGATGGAACTGGACCGTTTCAAGCGTATCGTGGACGAAGCGGAAGGGGAAATCGAAGCCGTGACGCTCGCGTCGCGCGGCGAACCGTTGATCTGTCGTGACATCGTACCGATGCTGGCCTATCTGCAAGGAAAATTTCTTGGGCTTAAGATCAATACCAACGCCTTTTTCCTGGACGAACGCAAGGCTCACGCGATCCTGGAAGCGGGCGTCAATACGCTGGTCTTTTCCGCCGACGCCGCCAGCGAACCGCTCTACAGCCAGCTGCGTGTCAACGGCAAGTTGGACCGTGTCGTTGAGAATATCGAACGATTTCAGAAAATCCGCGAACACCATTACCCCGATTCCACCCTCATCACCCGTGTCTCCGGTGTGCGATTTTCGGAGCAGCAGAACCTGGACGAAATGGAAGCCTTCTGGAAGAATCTCGCCGATCAGGTCGCTTTCGTCGATTACAATCCCTGGGAGAATTCCTACGAACGTCCCGTCAACGAGATCGAGACGCCATGCTCCGACTTTTGGCGGAGAACATTCGTCTGGTTCGACGGAACCGTCAATCCCTGCGACGTCGATTACCGCTCGACGTTGGCGGTGGGTAACATCGATGATTCGCCGCTGCGTGATATTTGGACCGGCGAAGTCTACAACCGCCTTCGGGAAAGCCATCTCGATAACCAACGGGGAACGATTTCTCCCTGCAACCGCTGTACACTGGTATAAAGCCAATGACCCATTCATCGCCACACAATGAACTCGACGGCTGTATTGCCCTAGTCACGGGAGCGGAAAGCGGTATCGGTTACGCCATCGCCGAACGCCTGTTGAACGAAGGCGCATCACTCGCGCTGCACTACTGCTTCAGTGAAGAAAGCGTCAATCGGTTGGTCCACCAATTCGGAGAGGATCGCTGCCTCGCCATCCAAGAAAATTTCCAGTTACCGGATGCCGCCAAACGGCTTTTCGACACGGTCTGGAACTGGCGCAACCGGTTCGATATTCTGGTCAACAACGCCGCCGTCATCGAACCCGTCGAATCGATCGACGCCATCGGAGAGTCGGAATTAGCGCGCACGCTGCAGATTAACACTGTCGCGCCATTCATTTTGAGCACACTGGCGCTCAAGGCCATGCGCCAAGCAAAATTCGGCCGCATTGTCCATATCAGCAGTATCGGCGTTCAGTTCGGTGGCTCGCCCGCCACCGCGCATTACATGATCTCCAAGGCAGCACTGGAAGCCAGTGTCAAAGCGCTGGCCAAAGCGGGCGCTGCCGACAACGTTCTAGTCAATGCGATCCGCGCGGGAGTCACCAACACCGATGTCCACCAACGCCTGGGCCGCGATCTCTCCAAACGCGAGGCGTTGATCCCGATGGGCCGGGCGGCGGAACCGGATGAAATCGCCGAAGCGGTCTATTTCCTGGTTTCCCCGCGCAATACCTACATCACCGGAACCATCCTCCCCGTCGCGGGCGGCGAATAATGAATTCAACCAGGGTTTAAGATTTTTTAGTATGGCCATTAAAAGAGTCTTCGAATAATCGATACGCTTTTGCATTTTCACCCTCACTCATAAACACCATCGTATCCGCCAGTTGGCGCGACGCGATGGACTCTCCCAAGGGGAGAGGGAATGTATTATACGTAAATTGTAGTATAAATTCAGACCGTATCAATCGTATCGAATACGATAAAGAAAGATAACAAATCACTATGAAAGTTCTATTTCTCTATCCCAACTTACGCGGCATGTACATGGTTCCTCCAGCGATCGCTATTCTTTCTGCAATCCTCAAACAGAACGGTGTCGAGGTGGAACTTTTCGACACGACTCACTGGCTGGTTCCCGGCGAGTCCGATTTCGACAGCGACAAAACCAAGGAGAAAAATCTCAACGTCCGCCCTTACGATTTCAAACAGGAGAGAGTCTCCCTTCATACGACCGATGTGTTCGAGGATTTTGAAAAGAAAGTCCAATCCTTCTCACCGGACCTGATCGCGGTATCCGCAACCGAAGATATCTTTTTACTCGGCATCCGGCTGCTTTCCCACATCCGGGACTGCAAAATCCCGACAATTCTAGGCGGCGTCTTTTCCACTTTCTCGCCCAGACTGGCCCTCAGTTACAAAGAGATCGATATGATCTGCGTTGGTGAAGGCGAACCGTGCCTGCCGGAACTCTGCCGCCGAATCCAGGCGGGGAAACCACTGGGCGGTGTGCCGAACTTATGGTTCCGTCAACCCGACGGCACGATCGTGGAAAGCGATCTCGCCCTGCCCGTTCCTATGGAAGATAATCCGCTTCCCGATTTTTCGATATTTGAAGAAACCCGTCTTTACCGTCCCATGGCAGGGAAGATTTACCGGATGCTCCCCGTGGAGACTCACCGGGGTTGTCCCTACTCCTGTTCCTTTTGTAATTCCCCCTCCCGCGAACAATTATACACCGATTTTCGCACGACACTCAAGAAGAATCAAGATCGAACGAATAGCCGTGA
>CAZSIZ010000102.1:5082-18749 GCA_964606645.1 uncultured bacterium | reverse complement strand
GGCCAGGATCGCGGAGGCAATTCCGAGAATGATCCATAGGCGGCTCGGTCCTTCGATGACGACCGGGTTTTTGATGTCGCGAATATCCAGGTTTTCGGATTCTTCGGGCGTCAGGCTTCGGACGTGGATTTTGATGGGTGATGTGCCGATCGTTCCTTCCCGCTCGTCTTCGGTACGGAACTTGAAATCGAACGCGGGGATTTCAAAGTCGCCGGTGAAGAAGGTGGAGAGGTGGTATTCCATCGCGCGTTCGATCTTTCCGTCCGGAGTCTTTGTTTCCAGGCCGGGCACGACATCCTTGATTTCGAATTGTCCGAGTTCGAGGGCGGTTTCACGTTCGAGAATCGTGACGCTTGGATCGTGGATGACTTTTACGGTCAGAATAAATAGATCGCCGATCAGCATTTCGTTGCGATCGACGCTGGTTTCGATGGCCGGATATAACTCCGCAGGTATAGCGATCGGTGTTTCTTCCGCCGCATAGACCGGCATGGAGAGAAACAGCGCCAGAATTATAAGGATGTTAAGCCGTAACGTTTTCATTGTGTGTTTCATCAATTATTCATTGCCGGAGCCGGATTTCGAGGCTGAGGCGACTGGCCCATAATGACCTGCTCGAAGATTTGCACTTTTTCCGATTTGAGCAGGTGTTCCATCAATTCCTGTTGGAATTCCTGCTCCTTGCGTTGTTTGACACGGTATTCGGCGGTCTGGTGTGATTCCTCCAGCGTTCGCATTATTTCGGGCGTTATTTTGACGGCGCGAAAGAGATGGACGCCTTTCGGACTTTCAAGCGGTTCGCTGATCGCGCCTTCTTTGAGTGCGAGGATGGCTTGAACGATTTCGGGTGTGCTTCCGATACCGGGGATCGTGTCGCGTCCTTGATAGATACTGCCGAGGGAACCATTGGTTCCTTTCGTGCGTTCGTCCGTGCTGAATTTCTTGACGGCTTCCTCGAACGTCATGCCTTCATCGATGGCTTTTTTGACTTCGTTCGCTTTTTCCTGACTCTCTACTTGGATGTGGGCGGTCTGAACCGATAGCGGGGTTTTGAATTCGTCCGGATTGGCTTTGTAGTAGAGTTCGACATCACCGGAAGAGACTTTGACTTTATCCTGAACCTCTTCGGCGTATATTTTTTGTGCCAGCAGGGATTTTTCCGCTTCCCGGATTCGTTTTCGAACCTCCCGGTCTTTGTTGTATTCCTTGCGGACTGCCATGTCGTAGAGAAGGTCCTGGAAGATTTTCGATCTCAGGAAGGTTAGTTTCTGCTCGGCGGTGATGGGCTGCTTGGATGCGCCAGGCATCATCCCGGCGAGTTCGCGTTCCAGTTGATCGAGCGTGATCGTACGGTCTCCGATCTTTGCGACCACTGGCCCGGTTCCTTTTTCTTCTTCATCCGGTTCGAGATCGGTTAGGTTTTGCAATTTTTTCTGTGCGTCGAATCCGCGCCGCATTCCTTCATAGCAGGTGACCATGCGTTTTTCGGCGTCACGGACGATGGGCGTTTGGGGATAGAGGTGGCTGATCTCCAGGAAGACGGCCAGCGCATTCTCGTAATCCTCCAGTTTTTCCAGATAGAGCACGCCGATGTTGTAGAGAATGTTGGCGCGCTGAACGTCGGGGACGTTGGCCGTGTCGAGATAAATTCGGTAATGATCGATGGCTTGCTTGTAGAGTTCCTGCGATTCCAGCGTTGCGGCGAAGCGACGGGTTTGCTCGGGAGGAATCGGTGATTGGCCGCCTCCGCCGGTGGGCTGGAGGAACTGTAGTGATAACACGGCTAACAACAAAAGGATGATTAGAACGGGAACGATTGTGTCTTTCATTTTAAATCCTCGTAAAAACTGATAAAATCTCCTTACCCTCACCCTTAAAAGTCATCGTGTCCGCTTGTCGGCGCGACGCGATGTTTGCCTTCTCCCAGAGGGCGAGGGAACTAGTATCGCTTGGCTCGCATTTTGAAGAAGCGAACCAGCGGATCGATATAAGACTTGTCCGTTCGGACCGGGATATAATCCACCTGCATCCGCTTGAAATTCTGCAACAGCCCGTCGATGTCCTGAGTGGCGGTGTCGGTAAAGAGTCCGCGAATCCGGGTATCGAACGTGTCGAAAACGATCACTTCTCCTGTCTCCGCGTCTTCCAGTTCGAGAAAGCCGATGGGCGGCATTTCCACTTCGCGCGGGTCGGTGATCCCGATGGTAATCAAATCGTGTTTCTTGTTGGTGATACGGATGGCGTCGTCGAATCCGGTACTCATGAAGTCGGAGAGCAGGAAGACGACGCTTTTCCGGGAGAGCACTTTGCCCAGAAAATCGAGCGCGTTCTTGATGTCCGTGAATCCACCCTCCGGTTTGAACATCAGGAGTTCCCGGATCAGGCGGAGAACGTGTTTTTTGCCCTTTTTCGGGGGGATGAATTTTTCTACCCGGTCGGTGAAGATGATCAGGCCGACCCGGTCGTTGTTCTTGATCGCCGAAAACGCGAGAATGGCGGAGAGTTCGATCGCCAATTCACCTTTCATCTTTTCCGCTGTGCCGAAGAGATTTGAGGACGAGGCGTCGACCATCAGCATGACGGTCAGTTCGCGTTCCTCGCGGTAGCGTTTCACGAAGGGATCGCCCATGCGTGCGGTGACGTTCCAGTCGATGGTTCGGATATCATCGCCATGCTGGTATTCGCGCACCTCCTCGAATTCAACCCCGCGTCCCTTGAAGACGGAATGGTACTCACCCGCCATGACGTCGTTGACCATGCGGTTGGTTCGGATTTCGATGCGCCGGATTTTCCTGATCAGCTCGCGGGGGATCATGACGACTTTTCCGTTCTCAAACGAACGACCTCCTGCTGGACTTCGTTGAATTGTCTTTGAAGCAACTGCGCTTGTTGAAGGAGGCGGTCGTATTCCGCCTGCAGGTTGCGGGTGTCCCGGTTCTGTTGAAACGTGAGTTTGAAAATCGGATCGAACGCGGCGTCGCGTTCGTCCCGGAAGCGCCGTTTGACTACTCGCTCGTTGACCGGATAACTCGGTTGTTCGAGGATGTTGGAGTTGTCGTCGCGGCGGCGGTATTCGCCTGTCACTTTTGGGATATGCTTAAATGAAAATTTACGGGAGAGGCGGATCAGAAATTCCCAATCTTCGTAGACTAGTAACGATTCGTCGAAGGGGCCGACAACATCGAAACATCCCCGCCGAATCAGCAGGCACGTGATGGGAATATAGTTAGCCAGGAGAAAATTGTCGCGGCTGAACTCGAATGAATAGACCAACTCTTCCTTTACCCGTTTCCACTCGCCTGCCTGTTCGTCACGCTTGAAGGTCACATTGATTACATCGCTATAGACGACGGACTGTTTTTCGGGAATGGCCGTGTCTGTCAGGGTTTTGATATGGTCGGGATAGACCGCGTCGTCGTCGTCCAGAAAGCCGATGTACTCGCCGTGCGCCGCTTCGACTCCGACGTTCAGCGTGGCGGTGCGACCAAGGTTTTGGGGGTTGACGATGTAGCGATAGGGAATCGTTCCCAACTCGACGGGGATCAATGGTTCTACATCTTCCCCGGCGTCGTTTACGACCACAACCTCGAAGGAATCATAAGTTTGATTCCGTAACGATTGCAGGCATTCCTGCAACCGTTCGGGGCGGTTGTAGGTTCTTACGATTATTGAGACGTTTGGCTGATCGTTCATTTTATGAAAGTTGTCAGTTGTCGGTTATCAGTAAAAGATTAAAAGATATTCGTGTAATCAATACGCTATTGCGTTTCCACCCTCACCTTAAAAGCCATCGTGTCCGCTTGTTGGTGCGACGCGATGTTCACCCTCTCTCATAGAGGGAGTGGGCTAAGTCCTGTAATTTAAGGGACTTCTACTTGGTCGAAGATTCTTTGGACGACCTGTTCTGGGGTCATTTCTTCGGCTTCGGCTTCGTAACTTAGGATGACCCGGTGACGCAGGACGTCCATACCGATGGACTTGACATCTTCCGGTGTGACGTAGCCGCGTCCACGCAGAAAGGCATGGGCTTTTGCGGCGGTGGTGAGGAAGATGGTCGCACGGGGGGACGCGCCGTATTCGATCAGATCGTCCAAATCGAGATTAAAGAGTTTCGGTTCGCGAGTGGCGAAAACGATATCGACGATGTAATCGCGAATCTTGGGATCGATATAAACCTCCCGGACGACACGCTGCGCCTGTAAAATCTGTTCCGGATCGAGAATGGCTTGCGGCTCGGCAGGCTCCTCCCCGGTCATGCGGTCGAGGATCGCTCGCTCTTCCGCTTTCGAGGGATAGGAGACGTTGAGTTTCAGCATAAACCGGTCCACCTGGGCTTCTGGCAGGGGATAGGTTCCTTCCTGCTCGATGGGGTTTTGGGTGGCCAGCACCAAAAACGGGGCGTCGAGCGGGTAGGTCGTGTCGCCAATGGTGACCTGCTGTTCCTGCATGGCTTCCAGCAGCGCGCTCTGGACTTTGGCCGGGGCGCGGTTGATCTCGTCCGCCAGCACGATCTTCGCGAAGATCGGTCCTTTCTTGGGGACGAACTCACCGGTCTGCTGATTGTAGATCATCGTGCCGATCAGGTCTGCGGGCAGCAGGTCCGGGGTGAACTGGATCCGCTGAAACGAGGCCTGGATGGTTTTCGAGAGCGTCGAAACGGTCAGGGTCTTGGCAAGACCGGGCACGCCTTCCAACAGCACATGGCCGCCGGTCAGCATTCCGACCAACAGGCGCTCGATCATGTAGCGTTGTCCGACGATGACCTTTTCGATTTGCTCCAACAACGGGGCGATGAATGCGCTTTCCTCTTTGATACGATCTGAGATAGCCCGAATGTCCTGGCTGGACGTTGTGATTGCTTCCACGAAATCAGACCTCCTTTTATCAGTAATGTTTCATTAATCTATCAATTGAATTTATGCTAAATTCCAGTCGTCTGTCCAAGTCATATTGTCGGGGTGGATTGCCCTGGGCAGGCACGGGGGCCTGCCCCTACACTTTTATATTACCCGTCAAAATATGCTGGACAGAGTACTAGGACTCAATCCTCACCGATCAGGCGTTGGGCGTCGTCCCAGATACGGTCCAGCGTGTCGGGTGCTGGAGAGACCGGCGAATATTTAATCTCTTCGCAACTCACGGTAAAACGATCCAGCACTGGATGAAGTTCCGCTTCGATGCGATCACGGAATTGGTTGAGATCGCTGTACCCTGTATTGGGGAAACGTTCATCGAACGTCAGCCGGACCGCTTTTTCCAACATCCGCATGAAATCGGATGTATTGCCCTCCATACGCAAGCGGCGGGCGTCGTTTAGTGCTTCCTCACCGGGAGGCCGCCGCTCTTCTTCCACGTTTTCCGAAGCGGCCTTTTTCAAACGTTTCAGCCGGATCATCGTAACGCCAATAACTATAACAATGATAAGGAGTAGCACAAAAAGTTGGAAATAACTATTCGTTGCGGTTTTTTGGATAAATTTCGACCATGAGAACGGTTCCGGCGCGATGGTGAAACTGGTCGGGGTGGAATGGAGGAAGGCTTCCAATTCATCACCGGCCTCGGTGTAAACGATCGTGGCCGACCCGATCCTGGCGATGCCTTCATGGTCTGCGATCAAACGGAACGAAAAGACTTTTTCCGAATAGTTTCGATTCCCATCACGGCCTGTCCGCAATGTGGTCGAACTGCTTAACAGTCTTAAACCTTCGAAGGAAGGGGATTTTTGGATATTCGGGTCGATCGCGTGTGCGGTGGAATACCAGCGAACGGCAATCTGCCAATCGAACGGGTGGTTCATCACTCGATTTTCGGTTGGCGGTCCTTCCGTTCTCAGCGTCACTTCAAAATCGCTATCCGGTGGATTATCCGCCGATTTAGCGGGAAGGGCGTTGAGCGAAAGGATGAAAATGATAATGAATAATAGAGAGATGAATTTATCCGCCGGAATCCGAAGGGCGGTTTTGTGAGCGGTGGAGCATGGCTTCGATCCGACGAAGTTCGTCTGGGTAGGGTTGATAGAAGGAGCGAAGGGCCAGTAAAGCCGCGTGAAGGTCCCCAAGCGCTTGTTGTTCCAGATTGGATTTGCCTTCTTCATCATACCTATCAACAATATTCAACGCATTTTTCAGTGACCGGGCCGAGTATGGGTTTCCCGGATAATAATTACGGATCGACCACGTGTAGGATCGGATGGCCTCTTCGTATCGTTCCGCGTGTCCGGCTTCGAGCGCCAGGCGGTGATGATGGGCGGAAACGAACGTCAGTCTCGCGACGAGCGCGATGAAAACGATAACGGCAATCAACGCGCCTACACGCATCAGCCGGACGAATTCGCTGAGGGTGAAGTTCCCTCCGGGTTTCATACCAACGCCTAAGCCGCTTCTTTGCTGTTGCCTTTTTTCGTTGAAGCGGGTTCTGTTTTCTTCTTCTTCGTTTCGGTTGTTTTCGAAGCGGTATCGGAAGCTGGTTTTCCGGATGACGATTTTCGTTTGTAGTCGGTTTCGTAGAATCCGGACCCTTTGAAGATGATTCCCGCGCCTGTTCCGATCAACCGCCGGACTTTATTGCGTGCATTGCATTCGGGACAATCGGTGAGCAGCGGTGCGGTGATGGATTGGAATTCTTCGAATTCGTGTCCGCATTTCTCACATTCGTAGTCATAAGTCGGCATTACGAAAGTTCCTCCAGTTCGAGCGGTTTCGATCGTAAGGAATCGACGATCCATTGGTGCCTAGTAGTCTGTCAATTCATTTTACTGAATCGTATTTCCAGTTTTCCCTCACCCTAACCTCTCCCAGAGGGAGAGGGGATTTAGCTACCCGACATTATTTGTTGGTCAGAGTACCAGGAGATTGAAACATAATTACTTATCGTTTTCAACCGTGTACTCGGCATCCACGATGTTTTCGTCATCGGGTGGCGGGGTTGTGCTGGAATCCTCCGGGCCGGGTTCAGTGGCCGTTTGTGAGGCGTCCGGTTCGCCTTCCGGTGCTTCCGGTGCTTCCGGTGCTTCCGAAGCAGCCTGGGCTTCCTGGGTGGCTTGCTGCTGTTTGGCTACTTCTGCGTAAATGGCTTCTCCGAGTTTTTGAGCGGCGGCCTCCAGTGCTTCTTTTTTCGCTTTGATTTCTTCCTCGGCTGCGTCCTGATTTTCCAGAACGGTTTTCAATTCCTGGACAGCGTCTTCAACGGCTTTTTTCTCATCTTCCGAGATTTTATCGCCGTATTCGGAGAGGGATTTTTCAGTGGCGTAAACCAGCTGATCGGCTTCGTTGCGCAGAGTTGCCAGTTCTTTTTTCTTCTTATCCTCTTCGGCGTGCACTTCGGCGTCGTTGACCATATTCTGAATTTCATCTTCGGAAAGGCCGCTGGAGGACTCGATGCGGATTTTCTGTTCTTTGCCCGTTCCGAGGTCTTTGGCGGAGACGTGCAGGATGCCGTTTGCATCGATATCGAAGGTCACTTCGACTTGAGGGACTCCACGCGGTGCCGGGGGAATTCCGATCAGATCGAAACGCCCGATCGTGCGGTTGTGCGACGCGATCTCCCGTTCGCCCTGGAGTACGTGGACGGAAACGGCGGGCTGGTTGTCGGCGGCCGTGGAGAAGGTATTGCTTTTCCGCGTCGGAATGGTGGTGTTACGATCAATCAGGCGTGTGAAGACGTCACCCAGCGTTTCGATACCCAGCGAGAGGGGCGTGACGTCGAGCAGCAGCACATCTTTGACTTCTTTGCTCAGCACGCCTGCCTGAATCGCCGCGCCGATGGCGACGACTTCGTCCGGGTTCACACCTTTGTGAGGTTCTCTACCAAAAAGTTCCTGCACTTTTTGCTGAACGTAGGGAATACGGGTCGAGCCGCCGACGAGGATGATTTCGTCGATTTCGGAGGCCTGGAAACCGGAATCGGCCAAGGCTTTACGGCAAGGGCCGAGTGTGCGATCGATGAGGGGTGAGGCCAGTTGCTCGAACTTGGCTCGCGTCAGTTTCAACTGCAAGTGCTTAGGACCGGAAGCGTCGGCAGTGATAAAGGGGATATCGATCGACGTTTCCAGGGAAGTGGAGAGTTCGCATTTGGCTTTCTCGGCGGCGTCTTTGAGGCGTTGAAGCGCCATCGGGTCTTTGCTGATATCGATGCCGGTGTCTTTCTTGAATTCATCGGCAATATAGTCGATGACCACTTGATCGATATCGTCCCCGCCGAGTTGGGTGTCGCCGTTGGTTGATTTCACCTCGAATACCCCTTCACCCAATTCAAGGATCGAGATATCGAAGGTTCCACCACCGAAATCGTACACGGCGATTTTCTCGTCTTTTTTCTTATCCAATCCGTAAGCGAGCGCGGCTGCGGTCGGTTCGTTGATGATCCGTTTGACATCCAACCCGGCGATTCGTCCGGCGTCTTTGGTGGATTGGCGCTGGCTGTCGTTGAAATAGGCGGGAACGGTGATAACGGCCTCGGTGATTTCCATTCCCAGGTAGTCCTCGGCGGTCTGTTTCATTTTTTGGAGAACGCGCGCCGATATCTCTTCGGGTTTGTAGGTATCCCCATTTACCTTAAAGAGGGCTTTCCCATCCGAGTCGTCTACGACGGAGTAGGGGACTTTCTTACTATCGTTGATGACTTCTTTTCCTTGACGGCCAATGAACCGTTTGGCGGAAAAAATCGTTCGGGTGGGATTGGTAATCGCCTGACGTTTAGCCACCTGTCCCACAAGACGTTCGTCGCTGTCGGTAAACGCCACGACGGAAGGGGTGGTGCGGCTGCCTTCGGTGTTGGTAATGACGGCTGGTTCGCCACCCTCAATCACGGAAACAACGGAGTTGGTCGTTCCTAAATCAATTCCGATCACTTTACCCATAATATTATCTCCTGTGTATGACTCGTTACTTGATTCTTATTTATTCTTCATTTGATCGATCGACGTCCGGCTCGGACGGCTGCGCCGGGGCCGCGATTTGCACTTTGGGCGCTTTCAAAACCCGGTCTTTCAGGCAATAGCCGGGAGAGAGTTCGTTTACGATGGTTCCCGGTTCAGAGTCCCCGGCTGAAACTTGCCCGACGGCTTCGTGAAGATTGGGATCGAACGGCTGACCTTCTGTCTCCAGCTTGGTCAAACCGTATTCGCCCAGAATCGACATCAATTGCCGATAGACCATCTCGACACCTTCGTGGAACGATTCGATATCGCCGTTCTTATGGTCCGGATGCAGGGCGCGTTCCAGATTTTCAACGACTTCCAGCAGCCGGGTGAAGACAGTCTGCAGAAGGAATTCCTTCATCTCGATCCGTTCGCGCTGAATCCGTTTACGGAAATTATCGAATTCGGCCTGAAGGCGCTGGAGATGAACGAGGTATTCGTCGCGTTCCTTGGCGACTCGTTCGATTCCAGTAGGCGATTCTACATTTTCCGATTCGGTGTCCGGTTGAGCGGTCGCCGGTTCCTGGGCGGTTTCCGCAGTCGAAACGTTCGGTTCTTCCACTTGTTCTTCTTCTTTCTTGCGTTCTTCCAAAGACGGTTTGATATCCTTTTCCGGCGAAGAATCGTTTTTCGATGATTCTCGATTCATGATGTTTTTCAAAATCCCCATCGTCTCGTTTCGTTTACCGGTTTAGAGTGATTTTTCGTTCTGCAATCTCACTGGACGCCCTTTCCAGCGCTTTTCAACCTGCCGCGCGGTGTCCAGTTGAATGTGTCGGGCGCGATTCAATGCGGGAATGGCCTGACGCAAATCGTTCAACGAATGCAACTGGATCTGATTGGCGGCAATCAACACATCGCCCCGTTGGATAACGGCTTTCTCCGCTTCACTGCCGGGTATCACCGAAAGGACGACCAGCAGTTCCTTGTCGTCATCGGTCAGGTCAAGCCACCGCCTCCAGGGATTGTCCAATTCCTGAATTTCCATTCCTTGAAATAGGATGGTTTCCACTTTCCGGCTGGCCGAGGGGAGAACGGTTTCGATTTTGTTCCCTTCGCGGATGATGCCGAGTTTGACGGATGATCCCTGATGCTCTTCCAGGCGCGCCAGGAAATCGCTGCTGTTTTCGATCGATTGGCCATCGACGGATACGATAATATCCCGGCGTATTATTTGTCCGGCCGAAATGGCGTGCGGGGAGACCGTCAGAACGACGACTCCATCCAGCGATTCTTCGCTCAAAGTTGCGTAATACTTGTGGAACCAGCCCTTCAAACTGGGGTTCATATCTTGAATTTCCAGGCCCATCTGATCTTCAAGAGAAAGGATATGATTCACCCAGTAGTCGTAAATTTTCTTTACCCGCGAGACTGGGATGGCCAAACCCAGGCCCACCGATCCGCCGGTCGGGGAGATAATGGCAGTGTTCAGGCCGATGAACTCACCGTTGATATTGATGAGCGGGCCGCCGCTGTTGCCCCGGTTGATGTCGGCGTTCGTCTGGATCAGATTGTTGAGACGGCGGTTTTTGGCTTCGATGGAGCGGTTGAGGGCGCTGATAATTCCGGAGGTGACCGTGAACGGCTGTCCCAGCGCGCTTCCGATGGCGATGACGGTCTCTCCGATCATGAGATCGTCGGAACGGCCCCAATGGAGGAATTTCTCATGGGGTTCGCCGATGAACTGAAGGATGGCGACGTCTGCGCTGGGGTCGGCTCCGATCAGCGTGGCTTCGCGTTCTTCCTTCGTGTCGTTGAAAGTAATCAGAATTCGGTCGGCGGGGCCAACCCGGTATTCGTCGTAAGCGACGACGTGGTAATTGGTGATGATGTACAAACCATCGACCACGACTCCGGATCCAAGACCTTCGATTTGGTATTTTTCTTTGAAAAGATCGTCGAACGGGGTTTGCATGTAGGGAGGGAATGGGGATCGGCTGATGTTGACGACTTTCGTGGTGCTGATGTTGACGACCGCCGGGAGCGCTTTCTCTACTGCTTCCACGATGGGAGTGCGGCGGTTGTAGACGGCGCTTTCACCTGGCGTCACGAAGCCGGTGGAGAAAAACAGACCGGTCATAATCACCGTGAATACCATCACGTGATTCTGTCCGATTCTATCTGAAAGCCCGCGTTTAAACATAATAATCCCGTGCGACAGCAAAATTAGTCGAATTCATTTTCAGCAAATAGTGTTCCAGAAGATTTTCATTTATTATAACACACTGAAAATATGTCACTTATAGGAAATATAATGTTAGATCGTTGGCAGAAAATCTATTCGTATCTGAGCCAATTTGGCACGTCCTTTATACTCTTTCACTTGGATGCTGTGCCAAAAAAGTCGAATCAACCGATTTTTCGATATGGGATATCGATTCGATAGAGATTGTGGTTCCATTCGCTTGCTTGTTTCTCGCAATTGAAGTTAAATAGGATTGAAATGACACCGAAAAACGCTCAGCCCGTTCCCGTGCTCGATCCCAAACGGCCCATCCTGCCTAAACCTCGATGGATCAGGGTGAAAGCGCCATCCGGGCAACGGTTTAACCAGACCCGGTCTATCGTGCGGCAGCATCGCTTACACACGATCTGTGAAGAAGCGATTTGCCCCAATATCGGGGAATGCTGGCGGAATGGAACGGCTACTTATTTACTGATGGGTGATCGGTGTACGCGCCGGTGCCGATTCTGCGCGGTGGAAGGTGGTGCGCCCGCACCACTCGACCAAAACGAGCCTGAACGCATTGCACAAGCCGCAGAAATAATGAAGCTTAGGCACGTTGTCTTGACATCGGTTACAAGAGACGATCTTTCCGATGGCGGCGCGAATCACATCAAACAAACCGTCTCGGCCATTAAGCGCAGGCTTCCCGATTGCTCCATAGAGACGCTGATTCCCGATCTCTCCGGGAATTGGGATGTTTTGGAAGAACTGCTTCATGCGGATATCGCCGTGCTCAATCACAACCTGGAGACCGTACCCCGGCTGTACTCGGATATTCGGCCACAAGCCGATTATTCACGCAGCCTCGAACTGCTGGATCGCGCCCGGCAACTGAACCCGGACCGGCTGACTAAATCGGGGCTGATGGTTGGGCTGGGGGAAGAGAAGGGTGAAATATTGGATGTGATGGCCGATTTGCGTGAAGCGGGCTGTTCGATTCTAACCGTTGGGCAGTACCTCCAGCCGTCTCCCGCCCATCATCCAGTTGTTCGGTACATTGAGCCGTGCGAGTTCGATGACTATGCGTGCGAAGGGCTGAAGATGGGATTTACGCATGTTGAAAGCGCGCCGTTTGTGAGAAGTTCCTACCACGCCTGGAAACACGCTCGGTGAAAGATGATTTTCAAAACCAGCTTGTCTTGACAAGCCAAGTACCCGCCGATAGTTTCAATAGATACTCAAACGAATAAGGATGCACTCACGGACATGCAGGTGACGCTCAACGGGAAAGAGAAAGAACTGGACGGGAAGATCACTATTCGGCAATTGCTGGATCAGTTGGAATTGCATCCCAAACAGGTGGCGGTGGAGGTGAACCGTGAAATTATCAAGCGGGATCAATACGAAAACCACTCGCTCGGCGCGGGGGATGAGATCGAGATTCTGCGTTTTGTCGGCGGGGGTTCGTGAACGGGATTTCGTTTTAATCAGAAGAATGGTGGGTCAAAAAGCGTGACCCACCCTACATTCTGCACCGTTAAGCAAAGTCTGCTCCGTTTAAAAAATGCAGGCTGGAAGCCTGTGCGACAATAAGGGACTATGAAATGAGGCTGGAACAATGACTGAGAATAATGATTCATCTACTCGTGCGGCGAATGACGGTCCTTTGAAAATCGGGGATATTACGCTGAATTCGCGCTTGATCGTCGGTACGGGGAAATACAAGTCGTTCGATGAGACGGAGAGGGCGCTTGAAGAATCGGGCACGGAGATGGTCACGGTGGCGCTTCGGCGTGTCGATTTCGATGCGGACGATCATCTGCTCAATCACGTCGATCCGAAGAAATACATTATCCTGCCCAATACCGCCGGGTGCTATAACGCGGAGGATGCCATCCGCGTTTGCCGGCTGGGGCGCGAAGTCGGCAACTCGAACCTGGTTAAACTGGAAGTGCTGGCCGATCCCGATACGCTGTTGCCCGATCCCGTCGAAACGTTGAAGGCGCTGAAGATTCTGGTGAAGGAAGAATTCACCGTGATGACCTATACTAACGACGATCCCGTTATCGCCAAGCAACTTCAGGAAGAAGGCGCAACCACCGTTATGCCCGCAGGCGCTCCCATCGGATCGGGGCAGGGAATCCTTAACGAAAACAACATTCGGATTATCCTCGAACGCGCGACGGTTCCGATTATCGTGGACGCGGGCGTGGGGACGGCGTCGGACGTGTCGCGGGCGTTCGAACTGGGCTGCGACGCCGTGCTGTTGAACACCGGGATCGCCGGGGCCAAAGACCCTATCCGCATGGCCCGTGCGATGAAATACGCCGCCCTTTCCGGACGCGACGCCTTTCTCAGCGGACGTATTCCCAAGCGCCTCTATGCCAACGCCAGCAGCCCACCGATGGATTTTGTTTAGATAAAACAGGGTTTAGGGGATAGGGTTTAGGGTCTTATCATTCAGATCGATCGCAAAACGGCATCATAATATTTAATATGGAGATTGACTAAGTGGGAGGGCGCGGCTCCTGCCGCGCCGAAGGGGTGGCGCACCGGCTTGGCAGGCGCCGCGCCCGCCCAATC
>CAZSIZ010000102.1:0-5072 GCA_964606645.1 uncultured bacterium | reverse complement strand
ATTGGGGGGGGGCGGGGGCCCCTGCCGGGCGTATGGGGACACCTCCCGGCTCGGCAGGAGCCTCGCCCTCCCAATCTAACTTAACTGATAACTGTTTCGACTATGACGAACGATACTGGATTCTATCGCACGATCGACGCTAACGCCAACCGCGCTTCCGAAGCGCTTCGGGTGGTGGGAGATATCGTTCGTTTTGTGTTGAACGATGAAACGATGGCCGCATCGTGGCGTGGATTGCGAAGCGAGTTGTGGGATCTTTTTGCCTCGGTTCCTGGGCTTCAGCAACGGGCGCTGCAGCACCGCGACAGCCCCGGCGACGCCGGACGCGAATTCAAAGCCGCCCGTCACACCGATCTTCCCGCGCTTGTTCGTTCTAACATCCATCGCGCTCAGGAAGCATTTCGTGTCTTGGAAGAACTGTTTCGATGCGTCGATCTGTCCCTGGTTCCACGGATCGCCCGGTTGCGGTACTGCTGTTACGATCGAGAACCAGCTGTGCTGTCGGCGCTGCAGCAATGGTCCGTGGAGCGCCAACTGGATTTCGGGCTGTACGTCGTGCTGGGTCAGGAATTTTCCAAAGGGCGCGATTTTCTCGACGTCTCCGAAAAAGCTATCGATGGCGGGGCGGGCGCGATTCAATTGCGTGCCAAAGATATGCCTATACGCGAGTTTTTGGATTGGGCTTGCCGCCTGCGCGAGTTGACCCGTGAACGGGGCGTGACATTGATCGTTAACGACCGTCTGGATGTGGCCCTCGCGGCCGGTGCGGACGGCGTTCATTTGGGGCAGGACGATTTTCCCATCGTCGAAGCGCGCCGTATTGCCGGTCCCCATTTTATCTTGGGGGCATCTACTCACTCGGTCGAAGAAGCCAAACGTGCCGCCGGGGAAAGTGCGTCGTATATCAATATCGGTCCCCTGTTCGCTACGAATACGAAAAAAAACGTGATGGATCCCATCGGACCGGATTCGATCGGCGAAATTTCAGCCGCCGTGGATTGCCCGTTTACGGTGATGGGAGGGATCAAGTTGCATAACGTCGACGAAGCGCTTCGGCGGGGGGCACGCCGGATTGCCGTCGTGACGGAAGTGGTGGGGGCGGACGATATTACCGAAGCGGCTCAAGCCTTCACCGATAAGATCCAAGCCTATAAGAATCAAGATACCGAACTGGATTAAACCGATCGCATTCCCATGACCGAATCATCGCAACAACCATCGCCACTGCTTGAGTCGCTGATCGAATCGCTTCAATCGCTCGGTCTCGAATTCGGCAGCCTTTCGGAAATATGGCGAGAACGCTTATTCAAACTATCCCGTTATTCTCCCCGCCTGACTTCGTTCTGTATCGCCAACCCGGATTACCTGGATTCGTTAATCGAGCGCGATGACTTGGATCGTCGCTTAGATAAAACCGTTCTGGATTCGAGATGCGAAGCACTGATGCAAACGGAAGATGATCCGGAGCGGGCGCTGCGGCGCTTTCACCGGGCGCAGATCGTACGAATCGCGTTGCGGGACTTATGCGATCTCGCCGATATTCAAACCATTACCGAAGAATTGTCCGATTTGGCCGATGTGGTTGTTAAAGCGGTTTTCGACATGCTGTGGAACCGGATGGTGGACCAGTATGGAGCGCCTTACGGTCAGGAAACGGATCAACCGGCGCATCTCAGCGTCATCGCTTTGGGAAAACTGGGTGGCTGCGAATTGAATTTCAGTTCGGATATCGACCTGATGTTCGTTTACGATTGCGACGGCCGGACACAGGGGGCGACGGAAGCGCCGTTGGAGAATTCGGTTTTCTTTATGCAGGTTGCTCAGGGAATCTGCGATTTGTTGAGCAAATCCACGACCGACGGATTCTTATACCGTGTCGACACACGGCTGCGCCCGGAAGGCGATCGAGGCGCGCTGGCGGTTCCGTTGGAATCCATCGAGTTCTACTACCATAACTACGGTCAGAATTGGGAACGTCAGGCGTTATTAAAGGCCAGGCCGATTGCGGGAGATCGAACGACCGGGCGAAATTTCATGAGTATCATCACGCCGTTTACGTATCGCAAATACGTCGATGAGATTGAAATCTCCGAGGTCTTGCGGGGGATCGACGCGATGAGAAACAAATCCCTGGCGGCCATCGGAACACCGGAAAAACAAGCCGTCAATTTCAAGAATGGATACGGCGGTATTCGAGATATCGAGTTTTTCGTCCAAGCCGTTCAGTTGCTTTACGGGGGACAATACCCGGAAATCAAGTTGAGCGGCACGATCTTGTCTCTTCAGCGCATGCACGAGAGCCATCTCCTTCATTCCAGTGAATACGATTATCTCTTGTCCGCCTATCGTTTTCTTCGCCGGGTCGAGCACCGTTTGCAGATGGTGGACGAACGGCAAGTCTACGAATTGCCTGGTGATGAGGAAGGTCGAATCCGGCTGGCGGAAAGTTTGGATTACAAAACATTCGACGACTTGTATGTCCACTACGATGAGATGACTCGCGGTGTTCGTAAAATATATGAGGGTGTGTTTCAGCGCGAAGAGTGGGAGAATTCGGTTGAAATCCTGGTTGAATCGGAAACCTACAGCGAACGAATCGGTGAACTACTTAAAACTTATGAGTTCGACGATCCCAAACGGGCTTTCACATTTTCACGGTCCCTGCAAAAATCGCCCGATCTCCACCTTCAGCCAAAAACCACCCGCTTGTTCAAAGCGATGCTTCCCCGGCTGCTCGATTGTTTGAAGAAGAGTCCCGACTCGGATATGGCGCTTTCCAACTTCGATCGGCTGGTCACCGGTTTCAAAGCGCGTTCCGCGCTTTACGAAGCCCTCGGCAGCCAACCGCCTTTTATGGATTTGCTGGTTTCCCTGACCGCTTCAAGTTCTTTTCTCACCCGCCTGATCCTGCGCGATCCCTCGTTGATGGAGTCGATGGGGCGGGCGAAGTATCTGGATGGAACCGTCACACCCGAATCGCTTCAAAGTCATCTCCAGCTTTTCGAGAAAGCGTTTCCCGATGAAGACCGCCGCCACCATCTTCTGCGCGAACAGAATGCGGCCATGTTCCTGACGGGCGTCCGGTTTATTCTTGGTATTACGGATGTCGAATTAATGGGGAAGGAACTGACCCACATCGCCGACATGGTTCTCGAACGGGCCATGCAGGAGTCGCACGAGTTCATGGCCGGGCGGTATCCCCAATTCGCGGTGCTGAATCATGACAAGATCGCCGTATTGGGGTTTGGGAAACTGGGGGGATACGAATTCAATGTGGCGTCCGATTGCGATCTGGTGTTCGTCTATACGGATACAACTCCCACGGATGAAATCACCGCGCCCGAATATTTCCAGCGCTGGGTCACCCATTACAATCAATTTCTCGAAACGAAGACGCCGCTCGGTTTTCTCTATCATCCCGACACACGGCTGCGTCCGCATGGGAACAGCGGACCGTTGGCGTCTTCGATCGACACGTTTGTGGACTATTACCGCCGACAGGCTCAATTTTGGGAGATGATGGCGCTTTCACGCGCCCGGTTTATCTGCGGGAATACAAAAGCCAAGGTTCTGCTCGATGCGCTTAAGGAAGAAACGATCTACATTTCCGCTCGAACGCAATCTGAAATCGAATCCGTACTGGAGATGCGGGAGAAGATCGAACGCAACAAAAAAAATGAGACACTGAAAGCCGGGCCGGGCGGGCTGGTCGATGTGGAGTTCATCGCTCAGGCCATCGTTCTCAATTACGGTGCTTTTCATCCAGCGGTCCGTTCCACCACGACGTTTGAGATACTGCGGGAAGCGGCGAAGGAGAATCTGCTGTCGGGTGATGACGCCCGGCAATCGATCGAATCCTACCGTTTTCTTCGTGAATTGGAGAACCGCTTGCGGATCGTGAACAATCTATCGATCGATTCCATTCCAACTGACCGGGACGAACTGAAAAAGCTTCTCAAACGTTACGCGCTTCGGCTCGATACGGAAAAACCCACACCGGAAGCCTTTCTTGAATCGATCTCGTATCACACGGACCGGGTGCGCGGGATATTCAACCGTTTCTTCGATGAATTACTTAAGGATAGGGTTTAGGGTTGAGGGTATAGGGTTTTTTTGTCTGGCAATTAAAAGGTGGGCTTCGCTTTTAGCCTACCCTACTCGACTTGGTGTGTTTTTTTTATTTCCTGAGAATAAGAAAAAGGCTCTCTTGACAAGGCTTTTTTTAAAAATGGGTTTCATGAAATAGCGTATGAAAACCAACAGGATTCTCGGACGCAGATAAAAGCGGATATTGGCTTTTTTTAGAGCTCCATGCAATTCTTCACTGGAAACATCTTTGGGGTGATAAGAAATCTCTCCAAAATTTGTGGAATAGGCATCCCAATCGATATTTTCTTCTATAATTTCTCCGTTTTGTATCATCCGTCGAAAATCTTCACTGCCGGGAAGGGGAATATAATTGCCAAAATAGGCCATATCCAATTTTGAATGAACGGCAAAATCAACCGTCATCTGAATATCATCCATCGTTTCACCGGGAAAACCTAAAATAAAGAAACCATAAGCAATCAATTGATGCTTTTTCAAAAGATTTATCCGTTCTTGAACCACCGATAAATCCATGTTCTTATTCACTGCTTTCAGCGTCTTTTTTGATGCGGATTCGATTCCCAAACCCACTTTATAGGTTCCCATCTTAATTTAATGCGATAATGGTTTCCTCATCGAGCCGGTCCAGACGGACACCATTTGGAAAAGAGAAATAACAGCGAATTTCTCTTTGATTGATATCAGGAATATTATTCAGGACTTTGATCAGATATCCGATACCAAGGGGTGGTTGGCAAATATTTAGATAACTTTGCAAACGGACTAAGACCACATTCTTATTTTTCGCTGATTCCATTATTTTGCATTCACTCAATCTTAATTCTAGCTTCGAGTATAACACCGTTAAACAAGGCTGGGAGACATTTTATTGAGTTAAGCAGAGTGGGCTATGATATTCGACTCCCTCATGTCAGCCGCCGGGCTAGTCTGACCCACCCGGAGTCACCCGGTGTGACCCGTCA
>CAZSIZ010000101.1:0-18810 GCA_964606645.1 uncultured bacterium | reverse complement strand
CTAATAATAAGGTGATTTGGATCTTCTGTCTGGCTATTTATGCGCGGCTATATAGGATACATTCTGGCTCAATTGGAGGAATACAAACCCGCCGAATTTCATATCAGGAATGCATTAAGCCGGGATCCCGATAATCCTTTTTACCATTTTTATTACGCGAAAATACTCAAAGAAACTGGCCGTGCTCAAGAATCGGAACGGGAGATTCTCAACGCCATTCACATTTATCCACTCGATGCCGATTTCCACGTCTTCTACGCCTGGCTTCTCTTCGGAGACGGGCAAATCGATAAGGCGGAATCGATCGCCCGCAACGCGCTTCAATTGGAACCGGAAAATGAAGCGGCTCTCAATCTGCTGGGCGCGAAAAATATTGATGATTTCGATCTCGATATGGCACGCGAAACATACCGGCGCAGTTTGAGTTACAATCCCGAATCACCCCATGCCCACGCGGGAATGTCTCAAACCCATCTCATGGATAACAAACCGGATGCCGCCCTGAAGGAAGCCCGCGAAGCCATTCGGTTGAATCCGGACGATCCCTTCTTTCAACAAATGTACTTAACAACCGTGAAAGCAAAACATCCACTATACGCGCTGTTCTGGCGATGGAGTTTGATGTGTACACGGCTGGGCAGAACGACTTCACTCGTCTTAATCTTCGGTTTATGGCTGGCCTATAATATCGTTCTGCGTTTTGCTAGAAACAACGGTGAATGGCTCTCTCAACATCCAGCCATCTCCTATCTGCTGTATGGAGTCATAATCGCTTATATTGTTTTTTGTATCTATACTTGGGTCGCCAATCCGATTTTTACATTTCTCGCGAAACGAGGCTATTTAAAATAAACCAAGGAACCATGAACAATCCAAATACCGACCAATTAAACGCTTTGACGATGGCATTACAGGGGAATGAAGGCAACACGATTCTTCGCCTGGAAATTGCCAAATTGTGTGAACGGTTGCTTCGCTGGGACGAAGCGATTCACCACTACCAAATCTTATGCAAGGAAGCCTCCAGCCGGATCGAGCACTTTCTGGGATTGGCCCGCAGCCAGTTCTCGCTTGCCAATTGGAAAGAGAGCGCCAGCGCATGCCGGGTTTGTCTGGACCACGACCGGAGAAATTCCGAAGCCAATTTTCTACTCGCTTCATCTCTATTGGAATTGGGCGAACGGGAAACCGCTCAAGAGCATTTTGAGATTGCCGCCTCCGGCGATCCTCAATACGAAACATCGGAAGCGCGGGAACGCTTTTACCCGGATGGAGAGCAACCGAAACAGTTGCTGCACGTACTCAAATCACCCAACGAAAAAAACATTACGGTTGAGAACGAAAAACCTCAAATCACGTTCAAAGATATCGGAGGGCTGCAGGACCTTAAAAAAACCATTCACCGTAAAATCATCCTGCCCTTCCAGCGCCCCGAAATCTACGAAGCGTACGGCCGGAATTCCGGTGGAGGCATCTTGCTGTACGGCCCTCCAGGCTGTGGCAAGACACATATTGCCCGCGCGACCGCCGGTGAATGCGACGCTCACTTTTTTTATGTCGAGCTGAGCGACATTCTCGACATGTGGTTCGGTGAAAGCGAAAAGCGATTGAACGAAATTTTCGAGAAAGCACGCAGCGAAAAACGAGCGGTGTTGTTCTTCGATGAAGTAGAGGCCATCGGAGGAAACCGCAACCACATGCGATCCAATCAAGCCGGGAGAACGCTGGTCAGTCAACTACTGGCCGAAATGGACGGGTTTCAATCCAACAATAAAAACATCCTGATTCTTGCCGCCACCAACGCACCCTGGCATGTCGATCCCGCATTGCGCCGTCCGGGACGATTCGACCGGGTGATCTTTGTCCCTCCCCCCGATACACAGGCCCGCGCGGAAATTCTTGCGATCCACTCCAAAAACAAACCATTGGACAAAATCGATTTTTCGAAATTAGCGAAGAAAACGAACGGTTATTCCGGAGCCGACCTCAATGGGCTGATTGAAGACGCCTGTGACCGCGCCTTGGAACGAAGTTTGGAAACAGAGAATATCGAACCTCTCGCCATGAATGATTTCCTCCAATCGTTGAAAGAAATAAAAGCGAGTACGAAAGAGTGGTTGAGCACGGCAAAAAATTACGCAACATACGCCAATGAAGGAGGATTATACGACGAGGTCATCGAATATCTGGAAGCGCAAAAATCCTGGATTCGCAGCAAATGATCTCTCGGTCTTCATACAATCTTCGATTCTCTTTTCATAACTTATCGAAATAATCCGAACGACAAGCGGACACATCATCTCACACAACGAAAAAAACGGCTAAAATTAACGTTGAACTTCTCTAACACATTCAAATGGAGGTCAACCATGATCCGCGTTCTTTTCAATACTCTCATTATCATTCTTATCGCTGCCACTCACCTGCACGCCGAACTCGTAGTCGATATCTATAATCCTGACTACGCCCTCGATGGAACCACGCTCCTGGCCGACCTCCACGATCACCAGAATCCCCGGATCATCGAGATCGACATGCAAGGCACGATCCTTTGGCAATACGCCATTCCCGACAGCCTCAAAGAATTCATCGATCCCGGCCTTGATGTCGAATACCTTGATGATGACCGTATTCTCTTCGTCCTCCCCCGAAAAGGCGTCTACGAAATCGACCGCGACGGAACCATTCTCTGGTCGCACCTCGATCCCCGCATATCCCACGATGCGGACCGACTTCCGGACGGGAACACACTCTATGTCTACGGCGCTGCCGATCCCAAAACAGAACCCCAGATCAAAGAGATCACTTCCGGCGGCGAGATCGAATGGTCCTGGAGCGCCAGCGACCAGTTTGACACTGAATCCTACACCGATATCTGGCGCGAAGGTTGGACCCATGCCAATGCCGTGACACGCTTGGAAGACGGCAACACGATGGTCAGCCTCCGAAACTTCAGCCTTACCGTGGCACTCACGCCTGTTGGCGGAATTGCATGGACGATCGACTGGACCTCGCTGGTTCCGACGAATTCCCCCCTCGGCCTCGATCCCCACGAACCCGAAATCCAACCCGGTGGGACACTCCTTGTTTGTCTCCAGCATGACACCCCCTACCAAGTGGTTGAGATCGACCTCGACAGCGGTGAATTCGTCTGGACCTACCACCGAAACGGCTTGCGAACCGCCCGTGACGCGGACCGCCTGCCAGGTGGAAATACCCTCATTGTCGGCGTCCTCGAACCCGACGACGAATCCGTGGTTTTCGAAGTCACACCCGATGGTGAAATCGTCTGGCAACTCAAAGTAACCGATTTACCCGCCAGCGACAGCCCCGGCTGGTTCTACAAGGCTCAGAGAATCCCCGCCCCCACCCAAGTCCGCGACTGGCCGATCGACTACTGATCCTGTGACCAGCGTTGTTTTCTTACTGTACCTTCTGGTGACGAATCGTCGTTTGTAGTACGACCCAGGTATTTCCTGAAAAAACCTGTGGCATTGGTTATGGCTTCTTCTCAACAGGATACCTTTGATACAGCCATCGAACGGGAATTCATAAACCTTATGAACAAATGGACATGCTCAAAGTCGATGAGGAAATGCTGGGAGGAAAATAATTTTTCTTTTTTTGGAATAAGGCGATTCAAAAGAAGGATTTACGGTGAAACTGCCGTTTTTAGGTTAAATTATCATGTCCGCCTATCGACGCGGCGCGATGTACCAAGGCCGCTCTCAATGCACGATGGTCTTGTCTATTGTTTTACCCTCTTTGTACCAAATCCCCGCCGCTGGCAAGACCGTTCGTGGTATCGAAGGGCAGACCGCGTGAATCGCCGCCGGAACTGGCTGGAGTACCAATCACTCTATCCGGACCGACGCTGAACAAAGCGAACTCCCCAGTCTTCAAGCCGGTAATCCCCATCGTTTGCGCGTATGTGTTTCCCAACAAATACAGACCGATGTTATGATCCTGGCTGGAATCGGCGGGATCGTTGTCGAAATAGATGTAAGTTTGCCCTCGCTCGTCCGCCCCAAAACCGATATCCGCATTGTGTTTCGATTCAAACGGATCGATCGGCGATGAGGAAAGATACGCGACGGGAGTCGTTAACGGGCAATATACGTTTTCAAGGGTTTTTGACGGGGGCGCATGCCCAACGGAATTGAAAACTTCCCTCCAACGTTCGTGACCCCAGTCACGGTCGTCGTCCCAAAAATCAAGCAATAATACGCCCTTGTCGAATTTCATCATCTGGATAGCTGTCGCCGTCGCCCGGATATCGGCCTTGGTGCGAGCGATTTTGGCTTTTATTTGCGCATTCAGGAAATTCGGAACGGCAATCGCGGCGAGAATACCGATAATAGCTACGACGATTAACAACTCGATAAGTGTAAATCCCTTACTTGATTTCCACATAACTTTTTCTCCCATTCTTCCTCTCACATTCTGCGTTAACGTTAACATGGCCTACGAAAGATGTAAAGAACTCTGCGAAAGTTCCGGATCTAAAATACTGAACATTATGCTCTGAGGAATCCATTTTCACGATCGCCATAAACCGTGATCCGTCTCTTAAAATAGCCGAGTTGAATGACAATGGTTGGGAATGATCTAAAGAGGAAGTGAGATCGCAGCTTTGGCGTTTTCGGTTTCGGCGAATCGAATCATGCAACGATTTTTTTCTGCACGCCTCGCTCGTACAAACGCCAATGTTAACGATGCGGTCCGGTCATAGTTGCTTTAATAAAGCGGCCAACGGGAAACACTCGTCGTTCCCGGTTCGGAACGCGCGCCGCCGAGAAAACTTCCATTCGTTCCCTTCCCTTCGAGCGCCGTGTTATTCTCAGCCACTAAAAATGTATCGAGATTATCCCGCGTCAATACTTCCGAAGCGAATTGAAAATCGGTAATTTCAATCGTATTGCCTTCCGTAACAGGCGACTGGGATCCACTCATGCTCGAGATGAAAGTTTGAGTGCGAAACGCGGTATTGGTGAGCGTCAGTTGAGCCAAGGTGTTGTCTGCGTCTCCATAATGGACGAGCGTCGGTTCGGGCGCCCAATAGGTTCCGTCGTTGGGCGCGGTCCAATCCAAATTATCCACAATCGTATCGATGACATGCATCGTCACATTGGCTGAAGGCCCCGGTTGACCGACAAACCCAAAACGGATCAACTCGGGAACGTTGTGAAACGTGCAATTACGAAGTTCGTAGGAAATCGGTGTTTCAGCATCGAAATTCATGAATATCCCATCGTATTGAGCGGTTGAAAAAATACAATTGCTGGCGGTTAACGACGCCCCTCCATTGGGATCGACACGCGCGGCGAAACCAGTGGTGATTCCATCGCCGCCTTCGTTCAGCCCAACACACCACAGATAGCGCCAGTCATTCACTCCAGCCGAAGCGCGAATCATCGTTTCTCCCGCTCCGTAAATGAGCACGGGATCGTCATCCGTTCCTTCGATGGTTAATGATTTCATGTTGAAACCAAAGATCGCGCGGCGACGAATAAAGGTCAGACGGGAGCCGCCGGTTATCACTGCATCGATTTCCGGTCCGTCCAGAACGATTCCGTCCGATCCCGATTCCGTTCCGTAACCGGTGATGATGACATGGTCTAACAGGAGCGTGATTCGATCGTCGGGGGGACCATTGGCGTCGATGTTGATCGCGTCGTCGCGTAACGTGTTGTCCAGGAACCGGGGATCGTCGAAACCGTCCAACGTCACGGGCTGGTTTTCACTATCCGAATGGGTAATCGTTACGTTTCTCAATGTCAGTTCAAGGGAAGACGGATTCCCTTCGACGCCCGCATTGAAAACGGCGATCAGGTCATCGACATTGTCTTCCCACGTGAAGGCTTCCGAAGGGACCAGAATCAAGTTATCGAATGTCAACCGGCCTCCCATTTGAATGACGATCCCGTCGAAATTGTCCGAGATCGTCGAATCGAAATTGGGTTCAACGACAATTATCGGAGGATCGGCGGCATTCTCACCTCGGATCGTGATATCATCCGAACCGGAGAATAAAAGAACTTCTCCGACATTTTGTTCGTTGACGTAAACGCCCGGTTTCACGATAATTTCATCCGCTTCATCGTTTGCGAAAGCGGCAGCCACCGCGTCGCTGAGAAATTCGTGATCCCCTCCGCCGCTGCGGTCGACCACGATCTCGGCGGAAAATAAAACGTGCGAAAAAAGGAACAAGCAAAGAAATAGAAACGAACCGTATGCTGTTATCCGATGTGACTTCTTCATTATAAAATACCTCCCTTAGGTATCGAGTATCCTTGAACGGAATCAACGTTCATCGATTGTCGTTAATGGAGTTGTATCATACGGTCCCTGTAAAATCAATAGACATCCAAGGAACCGTCATGGATGAATATTCCGTTTTGTAATCGAGATCGTACTTTTTTTATGATCCCTCGTATGATAGTATGAAACGATTTTAATCATCACTACTGTCATGTCACGCTTGAAATGACGGGGTGGATTGAACCTGGGCAGGCACAGGGGCCTGCCCCTACACGCTTTTTTTACCCGTCTAAACATAAGTGACATGACACAAAGATACGAGGAATTATAACTATGTTCTATCTAACGATTCAAGACCGATTCGTGAATTGGTCCGTCTTTTTACTCGTGACGTGTGGTGTTTTATTCACCGCCGCCACACCGTGTCACACCGCCCTCACGCCGGATTCCATCGAGGAAACCATCGGGGCCGAGCGAGGGATTTGTGTCATTCTGGGCGAGAACTTGGGCGACAGGGTGCTGGAATTGGCCCGCTCGAGCGAGGTGACATTCTATGTCCAGTCGTCAGACGCCGGGGACGTTCTTCAATCGCGAAAAGAAGCCGCTGCAGAGGGTTTGTTAAGCACACGCCTTTACATCGAGCAAGGGGATTCATCGAGAATCCACCTCGCGGACAACCTTGCGGATGCCGTCATCGTCTCCGATCGTTCCGGTTTCAAGAAGGCTGAACTTTTCCGCGTACTTCTCCCCGGCGGCAAGCTGATTACCGATGGAAAGGTGCAGTTGAAACCGGTCCTCAACGGCCTCGGCCAATGGACGCATCCCTATCACGGTCCCGATAACAATCCGCTATCCGAAGATCGAGTCGCCAAAGCACCCTTTATCACACAGTTCCTGGCCGAACCTTACTATGGACCCATGCCCGCCGTCACCGTGACATCCGGCGGCCGATTGTTCAAAGCCTTCGGACACATCTCTTTCAAAAAGCGCGAGTGGGCTATGGTCGGCAAACTGGTTGCCATGAATGCGTTCAACGGCGTTATTTTATGGCAGCGTGAACTGACTCCCGGCTTCATGATTCACCGCAATACGATGATCGCCACCCCGGACACGCTCTACCTGGCCGACAACGAATCGTGCAAAGCGATCGATGCGGTCACCGGAAAAATTCTGAGTGAGATCGTTCTGTCCAAAGAGGTTTCGAATGGCCCCGCATGGAAATGGATGGCCTTGTCCGATGGCGTGCTTTACGCGCTGGCCGGTCAACCGGATAAGATCGATAAGGTCTTGTATGGCGTAAAGAAAACGGCGGGTTGGCCTTGGACCGGTTTGGGAACGAATTATGCGAAACTGAGTGAGGATTACCCGTGGGGATTCGGCCGTACCATGTTGGCAATCGATCTCAAAACCCAGAAGGTTCTCTGGCACACCACGAAAGAAAATACAATCGACGGTCGAGCATTCGTCATGAAGGGAAACCGCATCTACGCCTACTCGCATCAGCACGATCTGGCCGCCATCGACGCTCGAACCGGGAAAGATATATGGCGAACGTCTGATAAGGAACTCCTGGAGGCCATCGGTCATCACGATCCGGCTCAGACATGGAAAAAAGGATATGCCAGCCAAATCTACCTCTCGGCCAGCGACAAAGCGCTGTACTTTGCCGGACCCCAAAGAACCAAAACGGTCGCCGTCTCAACGGACGATGGAAAAATGCTATGGAACTATCCCGACGGGAATGTGCAACTGATCTTACGTGACGATCGAGTGTACGCCTTTGGGAAAACCGGCCCCAGCAAGAAACTTCATCCGCTCACCGGAGAAATCCTGGCCGACCTTTCTTTCCTGCGCGGCAATTGTACGCGCGTTACGGGAACGGCCGACAGTATCTTTGCCCGGGGTGATGAACATGGAGGCACGCTTCGCGTCGATATGACCGGCGATACGCCCAGCCGCCTGCCCGCGATGCGCCCTGCCTGTCAGGACGGTGTGATCGCGGCCAATGGGCTGTTGTACTGGGGGCCTTGGATGTGTGACTGCAATCATTCGCTGGTGGGTGTCATCAGCCTCAGCCCAGCCGGGGATTTCGACTTTTCCCAATCGGCAACCGAAGGCGAACGCCTGGAAACATTCGCAGGCGCTTCAAAAAAAATTCGCTCATTGAAGCTCACGAAAGCCGACTGGCCCACCTATCGTAAGAACAACCAGCGCACCTCGCAAACGCCCGCCACCGTTGGCCGATCGATCGAACGGCTCTGGGAATTCACTCCGCAGCCGGGCATACGCCGAACCGCACCGGTAACGGTAGATGAACTGACGTTCGTCAGTGGTTCCGACGGGATCGTTTACGCGCTGGACAACCAAACCGGCCATCCACGCTGGACGTCTTACACCGGCGGTTCAGTCCAATACCCGCCCAGTTATTGGAAAGGCCGCTTGTATATCGGATCGGCCGACGGCTGGGTCTATGCGTTCGAGGCGGCGACGGGGCAATCGCTCTGGCGGTTCCGCGCCGCTCCGGTAGAACGGAAAATCCCGGTCTACGGAAGCCTTGCTTCGACGTGGCCAGTGACCAGCGTCTTGGTCGAAGACGGGGTTGTCTATGCGGCGGCGGGAATCGCCAGCCACGATGGCACACACGTCTACGCGCTGGACGCGAAAACGGGCAAGATTCTATGGCAGAACAATACCTCCGGGCATTTAATGGGCGAATCGAAAGTCGCCGGTGTCAGCGTGCAAGGTCATCTGCTGCTGCACGGCAAAAAACTCTATCTCGCAGGCGGTAACGCTGTCTCACCCGGCATCTACGACACGGCGACGGGTCAATGCCTGAATACCCTCACCAACGAATGGCAAAAAGCACCACGAGGCAAAGAACTCTTCTCGATCGGCGGTCAAGTTCGCGTGTTCGATCAAATGCTTTATGCCCCGCGTTCGTATATCCCGTCACGCTATCATGCGAAATATTTGCTTACCGCTGGCGATGATTCGGAAATCGCCTACCAAGGGACGGAAAAGGAAATGATGTGCATCCAGTTGGGTGGCGGCCAGGATGGGAAAGCGAAGACGCTTTGGCAGCGGTCAGGTTTCGTTGAAACGGCGGGTGTCGTTGTCGCCAAGGATGCGATTCTCACGATTGGCGGAGTGGCGGACAAAGCAAACGAGAATGAAATTCGCCAAACGCTGACACTCCTCGATCCCTCCGATGGCACAGTCATCGAAAGCAAACGGCTTCCCGCCCCTCCCGCTTCATGGGGTTTGGCTATTGACCGGGAAGGCCGGATTCTCGCAGCCACGGAGAATGGGCAGTTGATATGCTATCGCAGCACCACTCGTTAGTTGTCAGTTGTCAGTTGTCAGTAAAAATAGTGGGCTACGCTGGTGCTTTGAGCTTACCCTACTGGCTGGCTTGGTTGCGAACCTCTGTCGGCAGCGTCTCGTTGAAACTCGTCTGGCTGGTAAGTGTTTTCTCGTAGGTCTGGTTTTCAATATGGTGGATCAAGACATTCTTCGTCCAGCCCATCTTTTTCGTCATCCGGATGTAGAATTCCCGTTGCAAGTCGTCTTTGCATTTCTCAATAATAACCAAGTTATGGGTCCAACCAATTTCTGCAATCAGTGGTTGCAGTTTTTCATTTGAGGCGTATTCATGGTAGAAATTTCGCATATACCAGATATTGCGAACAGAAAAACCTCCAATTCCAGGAAACTCTGCCTGCAGGTCTGCGGCCAGTTTCTCAACGACTCCCCTTCCCCAGGTTTCGCCCTTTTGCCGCTCAACAATCATCTTGCCAATATCCCAATACAGGCCGATCAGTTCCTTGTTTACTGCTTTCAAGGCCTCGTACTGGGCAGAACGAATGCGTTGTTTAATCTCACCAAGAAGAGATTGATAGTTATTGGATGATATCGTAGTCATAGTGGCAGGACATTAATTTCAATTATTTTTATTTATTTTTACGGACCGATCTAGAAATTTCATGTAAAAAATGGTATTCATTCGCGTCCGGATGCACCGAAAATAGTTCAGCGTCACTCGCTCCCCTTATCGACAATTCCCTCAATCAAGGATTTTCCACTCGTAGTTTTACATTTCTTAGTATATACGCCAATCCAATAAAACCTGCACCTACAGCATAACATATTAAAGAACAGCACGCCCTACTCGCTAGATCCTGGCCTTCAGGGTTTCATCATGGTGAGGATTTTGTCGGTGCTTTTGAGGCCGGTCCCCGTGAAGACGGAGACGATGGTTTCGGATTCGGATGTTTTCATGTATTGGATCAACCCGGCAATGATCGAGGCGGTCGTGGGTTCGATAAAGAATCCTTTCTTTGCGGTATCCCGTGTGGCTTTGAGGATCGAGGCTTCGGAAACAGCGAGAAAACAACCCTGCGTTTTTTCTATGATATCCAGCATTTGCGGACCTCGGACGGGTTGAGTGGCCGCGATGCCTTCGGCCCATGTCGGTTTAGACGCAAACGCGGGAACGGTTTTACTTTTGTGGCGGAAGGCTTGATAGAGCGGGGCGCAATGGGCGGGCTGGACACCGACGATCTTTGGAATTTTTTTCGTGATTCCGGCGTTTAATAGTTCGGTGAATCCGATATAAGCTCCGATTAATAAGGTTCCGTTTCCGGCAGGAAGAACGACCGCGTCCGGCGCTCTCCAACCCAGCTGTTCGCATACTTCATAAGCGAATGTTTTCGAGCCGTGAAAGAAAAAGGGATTCCATGAATGGCTAGCATAATAATACCTCCGAGCCGCATCCAACACAGCGGCTGCCGTATCGTCCCGGGTTCCCGGTATTTTTTTCAGTTTGGCGCCATACATTTGAATCTGGGCAATCTTCCCGGCGGAGGTGGATTGCGGGACGAAAATTTCGCAGTTGATTCCCGCCCTGGCACAGTAGGCCGCGACGGATGCGCCTGCGTTTCCTGATGAATCCTCGACGACTCTTTTGATCCCCAGTTCCTTGACCTTGCCGATCATCACGGTGGCCCCACGGTCCTTGAACGAACCGCTGGGAAAGAGATGATCTTGTTTGATGTATGCGGATCGGCTTCCGAACGGGATTTCAATCAATGGGGTGAAACCCTCTTGAAACGAAACGATATTCTCATCGTGAGTAATCGGGATCGCTTCCCGGTATCTCCATAAGGTTTCCGGGCGGGATTTGATCTTACGCAGTGGAAAGCGGGGCTTGAATTCGATATCCAAAAGCCCACCACATCGGCATCTCCATACCGGTTCATCCATTGAATAGTCATTGTCGCACGAGTTGCAGACGAGTCGATTCATTTTTCCAATCCCATGTTTCAATCTTCGATAATCTCCCGCGTGATTTGTCTGGCTTCGCGGTCGGTTTCGAGGATATCTTCGAGCGTGTATTTCTTCTTTACGTGATGGTGTTCCATGCTTTGTTCGAGGAGGCGGGGGATCGAGCCGAAGGAGATTTTTTCGTGTAGATAGGCGTCGACGAGAATCTCGTTGGCGACGGAGAGATAGGCGGGCATCGTGCCGCCGGTACGGGCCGCTTCGTAGGCCAGTGCCAGGCAGCGGAAACTATCCATGTCGGGGGGAAAGAACGTGAGATTCGGGGTGTCCAGCAGATTCAGTTTCCGGCCGGACCGGGCGATGCGCTGGGGATAGGAGAGCGCGTACTGGATGGGCGTGCGCATGTCCGCGTCTCCCAGTTGCGCTACGATCGAGCCGTCGTTGAACTCGACCATCGAGTGGATGATGGATTGGGGATGGACGATAACGCCGATCCGGTCCAGGTCCACGTTGAAGAGGTGATGGGCCTCGATAATCTCCAGACCTTTATTGAAGAGGGTTGCTGAATCGATCGTGATCTTCGCGCCCATGTCCCAGGTGGGATGATTGAGCGCTTCCTGGATGGAGACGTTCTCGAACTGCTCCGGTGTTTGGCCCCGGAAAGGACCACCGGACGCGGTCAGGATAATGCGCGAGACTTCATCCTCACGGCCGCTTTGCAGGCATTGAAGGATGGCGCTGTGCTCGCTGTCGATCGGGACGACGGGTACGCCGTGTTCGCGTGCTTCGTTCATCAGCAGATCGCCCGCCATCGCCAGGACTTCCTTATTGGCCAGCGCGATATTCTTCCCTGTTCGGATCGCTTCGAACGTGGGATTGAATCCCGCCGCGCCCACCGTCGCGATGACGGCGGTATCCGCCTCGCAAGCCCGGACCATTTCAACCAGGCTGTCAGGACCGATTGACAATTGTGTTTCCGCCGGGAGAATCTCGCGAGGGAAACGTTCCGCCGCCTTCTCGTCGACAATCGCCACGAACGGGACAGGGAACTCTCGGCACTGCTCTGCCAGAACATCCACATTCCGGTGGGTTGAGAGTGCGGTAATTTCAAACTTGTCTGGATGGCAGCGAACCACATCCAGGCATTGGCATCCAATCGAGCCGGTCGATCCAAGAACGAGCAGTTTTTTCATCGTTTTCGTTCGTTTTCGTTTTAGATGATGTCCAGCAGCCGCCGAATAGATATGAGGAAACGGTTGCTTATAAAAGGAGTCTGTTAGAACTACAGCCGAAAACCGTAAAAGTCAACAGACACGCTACCAATCCTGGATTCCAATCTAGCGGTCACTCGAATCGTGAAATTCTTTCATTCGTTATTACCGGGGAAATAGAAGAATATAATAAATTGTTGTAAGATCGTGAGGGCAATCAAAAAAAGGAAACATTCGATATGGCGACCGAAATGGAAAAACTGAACCGCGACTGTATCCCTGAGCTGGATGAAATAATTGGGAAACCGTTCAAAGTGCTCGATGACGGCTTCGTGCGGTTGATTGATTATATGGGGTCGGACCGGGCCATCGTTCAAGCCGCTCGTGTTTCTTATGGTGAAGGAACGAAAAAAGTGAGCGAGGACCGGGGTTTGATCCGCTACCTGATGCGGCACTATCACACGACACCGTTCGAAATGTGCGAGATCAAACTTCACGTGCGCGTTCCCATGGACGCCTGGCGGCAGTGGATTCGTCACCGCACCGCCAACGTCAACGAGTACTCCACCCGCTATTCCATCGCTATCGATTCCAGCCAGACCACCGCCCCGGATCAGTGGCGTTTGCAGTCAGCCGGGAACCGGCAGGGCAGTCAGGGTACGCTCGACACCGAAGCGGGTGAAAAGTTCTCACGGCAGGAGAAAGAGTTGCAGAACCTATGCCGCAAGACCTACCAGGAACGTCTGGATGCCGACATCGCCCGCGAACAAGCACGCAAAGACCTGCCTCTATCCACCTATACGGAAGCCTACTGGAAAATCGACCTGCACAATCTTTTCCATTTCCTCCGCCTACGAATGGAGGAAAATGCACAAATGGAAATCCGGCAATACGCCACCCTCATCGGGGAAGAGATCGTACGCCGATGGTGTCCGCTCGCCTGGGAGGCGTTCATGGATTACCGCTTCAATGGGCTGGCACTCACGGCGATCGACGCGGCCGTGATCCAGGCGCTTTCATCCGATGGGCCGGAGGCGGCCTGTCGAATCGCGGAGGAATCAGGCATTCTCAAAAAAGGGCCGGACGGTTTTCAACGAAACCGCGAACGAAGCGAACTGGAAGGAAAACTATCCGAACTCGGACTCCCCATCCCCTGGTGGGAATAGAGATTCCAGCCTGCCATACGAGAATCCCTGTAAAATGAAGCGATTATTGTGTTCTGAGCTTATGGCAGAGAATTTTGATGATGATTTCGCCAATTTCCGGTCTTTTGTGAATCGTTGTTCTCAGGCGGGGTTTTTTCAGTTCGACCACTAACGCATCCTCTAAAACCGTAACCGTGGCCGATCGCGGTTGATCGTCGAAGATGGAGAATTCGCCGACGAGGTTGATCGGTGAAATTTGGGCGATGACGTTCTTTTCTCCATCTTCCGACTCTTTCTCAACAAGCAGTTTGCCTTGTAATAACAGATACGCGCAATGCCCGATCGCGCCCTCGACCATTAGAACCGTACCCCGTTCCACTCGAATAAAGTCTTCCGAACCAACCATCTCGTTATCCGCTATTGAGTCTTTTTTATTCTTCGATTAAGACGACGATCGTATCGCCAGATCGCAATCCAATAGATAAACGGAATATCCGAATTTCCGATCGCTAAAGGAGACATTTTTCAGTATATCCTAATTCAGTGTAGCCGAAACCGAAGAGAATTTCGGATTCTTTTTGTCTAACAATTAAAAGGATCTTTGGATAATCGATCCGGTTTTACATTTTTTACACCCACCCTTCAATATGATAAATGAGGTTATAATGGATGAGGTGATTATGGAGAATGGAGAATCGTGAATAGTAGGGAACGGGTTTGGGCCGCATTGAATCATACCGAGCCGGATCAGATTCCGCTCGATCTCGGCACGACGGGAACGACCGGCCTGCACGTCAGCTGTGTGGCCGCCTTACGGGAACATTACGGATTGGAGAAGCGGCCGGTTCGAGTTCACGAACCCCACCAGATGCTGGGCTGGGTCGACGATGATTTGAAGGACGCGCTGGGCGTCGATACCGCAGGGCCTTTTCCACACGTCACGAACTATGGATTTCTGAACGAGAACTGGAAACCGTGGGTGATGCCGGATGGGCTGGACGTGCTTGTGGCGGGAGATTTCAACACCACCACCGCCCCGAACGGCGATAAACTGCTTTACCCCCAGGGCGATACCACCGTTCCACCCAGCGGGAGAATGCCCAAAAACGGCTTCTTTTTCGACGCCATCATTCGGCAGGAACCGATCGACGAAACCCAGCTCGATCCGGCTGACAACCTGGAGGAATTCGGGATCCTTTCCGATGACAACCTGGCCCGGCTGGCGAATTCGATCCGGGACGCCGCCCTCGAAGACCGGGCCGTGATCGCCAAACTGCCGGATATGGGATTCGGCGATATCGCCCGCGTTCCGGCGGTTCAGTTGAAGCATCCGAAAGGAATTCGTGACATCGCGGAATGGTACATGTCCACCGTCTCGCGCCAGGACTACCTCCACGCGGTGTTTTCCAGACAGTGCGATTATGCGATGGTTAATTTAGGGAAGATCACCGAGGCGGTGGGAGACACCATCCAGGTGGCATTTATCTGCGGGACCGATTTCGGGACGCAACACTCGACTTTCTGTTCGGTGGAGACGTTCGAGTCGCTGTACGCACCCTACTATAAACGGATCAATCAGTGGATTCACCACAACACCTCGTGGAAGACGTTCAAGCATTCGTGCGGGGCGGTGGCCACGTTTCTGGACGCGTTCATCGAATGCGGATTCGACATCTTTAATCCGGTTCAATGCTCGGCGAAAGGAATGGAGCCGGAAACATTGAAGAAACGCTTCGGAGACCGGATCGTGTTCTGGGGCGGAGGCGTCGATACTCAACAGACCTTGCCGTTCGGCACTCCGCAGGAAGTACGGAACGATGTGTTGACGCGGTGCGGGATTTTATCGAAAAACGGGGGATTCGTCTTCAATCCCGTCCACAACATCCAGGCAAATACACCAGTCGAGAACATCGTGGCCACAATCGATGCATTGCGGAAATTCAACGGAGAGAAGTAAATCTATTTTTTATATAATCCCAGTATTGTGGTGCAGGCTTCCAGCTTGCCCCGTAAATTATTACAGGCTGGAAGCATGCACCACAAAATGGAACGACGAATGACGAACTTCGGTCAGGCCGGTTTTTTCGATAATCGACGCGCGATTGGGATCGGCGCAGGCGCACTATTCCTGCTCGTGTATACAGGATCGGTGTATGCGGCTTCAGCAAGTGAGGGAGAGACTGCTTTAAAATTGTCTCCTTTCTGGAAATTCGTCTGGATGATGTCGATCGTCATCGTATCGAGCCTCTTCTCGTTTATTGCAGGATCCCGGTTGAAATCAGTGCGAATGGCCGAATTGAAAGAACAGGCGGTTTTGGAGGTCGGAAAACGCCACGGGGACTTGAGACAGACCCGTGACGAACTCGTTCGGCTTGTGGAAGAGAGCACGGAAGAACTGTCGCGATCGAACCTCCTGCTTGAACTGGCCGATTCCGAGCGGTCGGCGGTTCAGGACGCCTTGATACGGAGCGAAACACGCAACCGGGCACTCGTCAACGCCCTTCCCGACTTGATCCTGCTGATCGACCGGCACGGAATCTTTCTCGACTGCCATCAGGGAAAGGGGATCGATCTTTTCGCCGGATCTCAGGAATTGATCGGGCGGAGCGTCGTGGAAATCTTCCCCATCGATGTGGCGACCGAGTTTATGAGAATATTACGGCAGGTGCTGGAAACCGGACATCCGCAAATTTTCGAATTTCACCTCGGTGAAAATGGGAAACAACACGACTACGAAGCTCGTTTCGTGGGAAGCGGAGAGAATGAAGTGATGACCATCGTCCGCGATATCACGGAACGGAACCGCTTGGAGCGGGATATCCTTGAAGCGAGCGGACGGGAACAGCGCCGAATCGGCCAGGACCTTCACGACGGACTGGGACAACTGTTGACCGGCATTTCCTTTCTGAGCCGTGGACTGGCGAAGAAACTGTCCACCAAGAATCTGGAAGAAGCGGAAGAGATCCGGGAAATCGCCAGCCTGGTCAAAGACGCGATCGCCCAGACGCGCGGATTGGCCCACGGACTGGTTCCCGTCGTCGTCGAGGAGGAGGGATTAGTGGCGGCTCTGAGCGAACTGGCCGTGACGACGGAAAACCTGTTTCGGATACCTTGCCAGTTCGATTGTTCAGAACCGGTTTCGATTTCCGATCACAGCATGGCAATCCATCTCTATCATATCGTTCAAGAAGCAGTGAATAACGCCGTCAAGCACGGAAAACCTACCCAGATTCGAATCAGGCTGGATATTCAAGAGGACGATCGAATCACATTGACAGTGAAAGATGACGGGATCGGTTTTCCAGAGGAGATGACCGAGTTTCAAGGTGTGGGCCTTCGTTCCATGAACTACCGTGCCCAGATTATTGGAGCAGCGATCTATTTTCAGCGGGATGAAGAAGGCTGGACAAATGTGATCTGTTCGTTCAAACAGAGAAGTTCATCCTGAAAAACGCCGTTGACATGAAAGGGAGAAGGAATGGAGGCGGAAACGAAAAAAGAGAGGCGGAAACGAATTTTTGTCGTCGACGATCATCCCATCGTACGCCGTGGATTCGCGATGCTCATCAACCAGGAGAACGACCTGACGGTCTGCGGTGAAGCCGAAGACGTCCAACCCGCGATCGAGAGTATCCTGGACCAGAAACCGGATATGGTCATCCTGGATATTTCACTGAAAAGCGGGAGCGGGATCGATCTGGTCAAATCGCTGAAAGACTGTATGCCCGACCTGCCCATGCTGGTGGTCTCCATGCACGACGAGTTTCTTTATGGCGAACGCGCGATCCGCGCCGGAGCCAAAGGATATTTGATGAAGCAGGAAGCGAACGAAGTCGTCGTCGGAGCCATCCGCCACGTCTTGAACGGCGGGGTTTATCTCAGTGAAAAGATCAAAGAGAAAATGCTGCTGGCCATGTCCAACCGGGGCCGGCAAGATCAGGAATCACCCATCGAACGGTTGAGCGACCGCGAATTGGAGGTCTTCCGCCTCCTTGGAATGGGCCGGGGAACCCGTCAAATCGCGGATGAGATCAACGTCAGTATTAAAACCGTGGAATCCTACCGCGCACGGATCAAGGAAAAGATGGCGATCGACAACGCCACCGAGCTTCTCCAACATGCGGTTTTATGGGTTCAACGCGAACAATCCCAATAGCCGCTACAGTGCATCTCAGCCTTCAGTTTGTTGATTCAAGCATTGATTTTACTGCTTGAAAAAACACGCCGACTCATTGACTCTCCTGAGTGTCATCCTTGAAATGATGGATTGGATTTAACATGAGCAGGCACAAGACCTACCCCTGCACGTTCCTGCTACCCCTTGTAACACGTGTGACATGACACTAGCCACCTCAGATAACATTCGCTTGTTATATGCGATCATTCCTTTGTGGGGGAAAACCCTACACAGGTGTGGTTTTTCCCTTCAAAACAAATAGGTTTTACCCGATTTTATTGGATGGTGTTTTTGGGTTTAATATTATTTAGATTTCCACATTTTTGGAAGCGTGTTGTGGAAGGAGGGTGGGGTTGGAAGCCCAACACCCCCTTAAATGCACGCTGGAAGAATCGCCTTGAACTTGATACACATCCTTCTTCAAAACGGGATGTGTTTTTTTTAGGAGGGAAAATGGGGAATATCCGTGTTTTCTCTATTCGCCGGAAGATGAGAATTAAGCAAGATATTTGCCAAAAAGAATTGACAAATAACCATTCATAATATTTAATTTAGAATAAGTCTATAGAATGGTTAGACTTCAGCAGAAAATTTAGAACGTGTTTCCCTATCGTTCTGGATGAAGATTGATCCCGACTACCGAGTCGAGACGATTTATTTATTCTTTAAGATAAGAGCGGTCATTCAGATGGAAGCCTACATTCAAGCGTCGGAACAGATTAAATCTGATTTAATT
>CAZSIZ010000100.1:0-18876 GCA_964606645.1 uncultured bacterium | reverse complement strand
ATATAATTCTGTAATCCGTATTGTGACACAGCCTGACAGCGTAGCCCACCATTCCTCAGAATCGGGATGCGTTGCAAATGGAGATGTCGAATGTCTGAGAAGCAGGACGACCTTGGCCAGTATCGGTCGGAAGGCGACTTGAACGTTTCTCCCCGGCGGGCGGAATGGGCCAGGGAAAATATCGATGCGGAAACGCAGAAATGGCTGGATGAAGACGCGAAATACTTTCTTCATCAATCCCTCTCTACGCCCTGCTTGAACGTGCTCTCCGGCTGCAGTGGAAGTTCTATCGAAGACTTGCAGGGCAACCGTCTCCTGGACTTTCATGGGAACAACGTTCATCAAGTCGGATTCAGTCATCCGAAAGTGATCGAAGCCGTCAAAGCACAGTTGGATTCACTGCCGTTCTGCACCCGGCGCTATACGAATATCCCCGCGATCCAGCTGGCGAAGAGACTGACGGAACTGGCTCCAGGCAATTTGAACAAAGTGCTCTTCGTACCCGGTGGGACATCGGCGATCGGCATGGCGCTGAAACTGGCGCGCGCGGCGACGGGGCGCTTTAAAACAATCTCTATGTGGGACGCATTCCACGGCGCGTCGCTGGATGCGATCTCCATCGGCGGCGAGGCCATCTTTCGGAAAAATATGGGTCCCATGCTTCCCGGGACCGAACACGTGCCTCCCGCCGATCCGCAGCATTGCCCTTTCGGTTGCGGCAGCACCTGCAATCTGAAATGCGCGGAATATGTCGAATACGTGCTGGAGAAAGAAGGCGATGTCGCGGCGGTGATCGCGGAAACGGTTCGCAGCACCCCCTTTATTCCCCCGCCCGGCTATTGGGAAATCATCCGAGCCGCCTGCAACAAACACGGGGCACTGCTGATCCTCGACGAAATCCCACACTGCCTCGGACGCACGGGAAAAATGTTCACATTCGAGAATTACGAGATCGTTCCCGATATGGTGGTGATCGGCAAGGGACTGGGAGGCGGCGTCTTTCCACTGGCGGCGCTGATCGCTAGCGAAAACCTGAACGTGATGCCGGACCGCGCCCTGGGGCACTATACCCATGAGAAGAATCCCGTGGCCTGCGCCGCCGGATTGGCGACGATCGAGACGATCGAAGAAGAAGGCCTTCTCGAACACGCGCGGTCGATGGGTGAATACGCGTTGATACGCATGAACGCAATGAAAGCAGACCATCCTCTGATCGGCAGCGTGAGAGGACTCGGCCTGTTGATGGGAATGGAACTGGTCAAGAGCCGGGAAACGATGGAACGCGCCACCGATGAAGCCGAACGGGTGATGTACGGGGCACTGTCCAAAGGGCTGAGTTTCAAATTGACCATGGGAAACATCCTGACGCTGACGCCGCCACTGACAATCTCGAAAAACGAGATGGACCGGGCGCTGGATATTCTGGATGAATGTCTGAGTGAAATCGAAAGTGAGTAAGAAGCGCTTGACTGCGATTGCAGGTGGGATTACATTCTCTCTCTCATTATTGTGTTAACAGGAGCCAACAATGACCGACCGGAAATCCATCGGGGGCTGGAAAGATAAAATCCTTTTCACCCCGGGACCGCTGACCACCAGCCAGACCGTCAAGCAGGCGATGCTGCGCGACCTGGGGTCGCGCGATTATGCGTTTATCCAGCAGGTTCGCGAAATCCGGGAGAGACTCCTGGTGCTGGGCGAGGTTAAGAAGGGCGATTACGAAACGGTTCTCATGCAGGGCAGCGGAACGTTCGGCCTCGAAGCCGTAATTTCGTCCACCGTGCCCCCGGACGGAAAACTGCTGGTGATTGTCAATGGGGCTTACGGTCAGCGCCTGGCGAAGATGGCGTCCGTCCTGAAGATCGAAACAGCTGTTTTGGAGACGTCCGAAAACACGATTCCCGATCTCAATGCAATCGAAAAGACGTTGACGGAAGACAAGGCGATTACAAATGTCGTCGTCGTGCATTGCGAAACCACGACCGGGATCATCAATCCGATTAAAGCCATCGGTGAAATTGTCAAAAAACACAACTGCGCTTACTTTGTCGATGCGATGAGCAGTTTCGGGGCGGTTCCCATCCACCTGGCCGACTGCCGGATCGACTATCTGGTCTCGTCGGCGAACAAGTGTATCGAAGGCGTTCCCGGATTCGCGTTCGCCCTATGCCGCAACGAAGCGCTGCTGTCCACGGAAGGTTACGCCCGCAGCCTCAGCCTCGATCTGCTGGCCCAATGGAAGGGCTTGGAATCGAACGGGCAGTTTCGGTTTACTCCGCCGACACACTCGCTGCTGGCTTTCCATCAGGCGCTTCTGGAACTGGAAGCCGAAGGCGGTGTCGAGGGACGCGGGGCACGCTACGAATCGAACTACAAAGTACTGGTCGCCGGGATGCGGGAGATGGGTTTCAAGGAATATCTGCCACCGGAATTGCAAGGGTATATCATCACGTCGTTCCTTTATCCCGATCATCCCAAGTACTCGTTCGAGGATTTCTATCAGCGCCTGAACGACAAGGATCAGGTGATTTATCCCGGCAAGGTCAGCAACGCGGATTGTTTCCGCATCGGAAATATCGGACGCATCTTCGAACCGGATGTTCGCATCCTGCTGTCGGCGGTTCGGGATACGATTCAGGAGATGGGTGTGACGTTGTAGACAAATCCCCTCTCCCAGAGGGAGAGAGGACTTTAAAAACGCATTCAATTTTGGATGAATCAATAAAAATAGAGGAGACAAAAAATGGATTTCAACTATCAACGATCGTATCGCGGCCCTCTTCAGGCCGTCATTCTGGACTGGGCGGGAACCACGTTGGATTTCGGGTGTTTCGCTCCAGCCGTGGTGTTCATCGAAGTGTATAAGAACCGTAAAGTGCCCATCACCATCGAGCAGGCACGCGAACCGATGGGGGCGCATAAGAAAGTCCACATCCGTCAAATATCGAAAATCCCCGCCGTGGCGAAGAAGTGGGAAGAGGTACACGGCAAACCCTGCTCGGAAGACGACATCGAATCGATGTTCCAGGAATTCGTTCCCTTGCAGTTGAAATGTCTGGCCGACTACACCGATCTGGTTCCCGGAATGGATGGCGTGTTGAAGGAACTTAGCGCGCGCAAATTGAAAATCGGTTCCACCACCGGCTTCACCGAAGAGATGATGAAACTGCTGTTGGGAGAAGCTAAAAAGCGTGGCTACGTACCCGACGCGACGTGTTGCGCGACCCAGGTTCCGGCGGGGCGTCCCTATCCCTGGATGTGTATCCAGAACGCCGTCGACCTGCAGATTTTCCCCATGGAAGCCATTGTGAAGATCGGCGACACACTTCCGGATATCGACGAAGGCCTCAACGCCTCGATGTGGACCATCGGGTTGGCGGCCACCGGCAACGAACTGGGCATGACCTACGACGAATATAAGAACGCCGATCCGGACGTGCTTAAAACCAAACTCGATCGCGCCTACAAACGCATGGCACAGACCGGGGCGCATTACGTCGTGGATGCGGTAACGGATATCTTCCCCTGCCTCGACGACATCAACGCCCGGCTGGCACGCGGTGAAAAACCCTAAAAGCAGAATGTAGGGTGGATCATGCTTTTCGACCCACTATTATTAACTACATTTATCGTATGAACGTGAAAAAAGGTTTCACCTTGATCGAACTGCTGATCGTCGTCGCCATCATCGGGATTCTGGCGGCGATCGCAGTTCCGAATTTTCTCAACGCCCAGGTTCGCGCGAAGGTGACGCGGGTGGAGGCGGACTTTCGCACATTGGCCACCGCCCTGGAATCCTATCACCTGTCGTTCGGCAACTATCCGGTGGCGCATCTGATCGACAGAAAGATCGCTTCCGGCACGGCGATCAGCCGTTTTTCCGCGCTCACCACGCCCATCTCGTTCATCTCGTTCTATCCCGCCGACCCCTTCGGCAGGAAACGGGAAGGAAACGAATTTCACACGGCTGTCTACGATTACTATGACTGGGAATCGGCAAAGATCGCCAATAACGCCCCCGGCTCGACTCGCGGGTCGTACTGGCGTATCGCCAGCGCCGGGCCGGATAAAATTCAGAACGTCGGATTCGCCGTGGATTACGATTCCAGCAACGGTCTGAACAGCCGGGGGGATATCGTGCGCCTGGGAGCATCCTGGATGCCTTTCGATACCAGCCGCTTGCAGTAGCCGCCGGACACCGCTCATTTCTCCATCCCGGCAATCTCCATTACCCATCGGATCATTCCGTATTACAATAACTTCAAGGGTTCAGGGGCTAGGGTTTAGGGTCTAGGATTTAGTCCCTTATCAGGAAAATCGATCGCAAAATGGTCACAAAATAATAATTCTGAATTCGGCCGAAAACTGAAAACTGACAACTGAGCCTTCTGAAATCGAATGACCGTGCTCGAGGAGTTCCCGATGACCAAGGAACCTCATTCCAGCAAGAAGCCGAATCCAGCCGCAACCGATCCGTTGGGCGATAGGGCACGCGCACATCTGGCCATGCTGGACGCGGTCGAGAAAGAGATCAAACAGACACACGACCGGTTATCCAGCGAGATCGAACGCCTGACGCGGCAAGCACGCAAAAACCTGACCGCCATTGAAGAACGTTCGGCCAAAGCGAAACGGAAATCCGGCGATGATTGGGGCGAACGATTCAGGCAGGCATTGAAGAATCAGAAGAAAGTGTGCAAAACAATCGAATCCGGCGCTTCGGATATCGACGGCATGATCGATACGCTCAACCGGTATCACCGCTATTTAAAATCCTTGATTGAAATCAAATGAATCCCCGCTGGGTTCGGGCCGTGAGTGATTTCCTCACGGTGTTTGAAACAGCCATTCTCAAACCGAACGCCCACCAGCCCGATTCGCAGACGTGAATGCTATGACTGGAAAGCCGGCCGCCCAAAACCTTCGCGACACGATCAAAATGACCGAACCGGTGGCGGTGGCGGGAAAGAAAATCCTTGCGGACGAATTACTGGAAATCCAGAACCGCGAAGAAGGAACCCGGTCCGGCGAGGATATCGAAGACCTGCATCGGATGCGGGTGGCGGCGAGGCGGTCGCGTGTGCTGCTGCAGGCCATGCGGCCGGTCTACGGATCGGATCGGATCGACCCGATGATCGACGATCTCAAATGGCTGGGAAATGTGCTGGGCACGGTTCGCGATATCGACACCTTCGTCGAATATTACAACGCCTGTTTGGAGACGTTTCCCGAACCGGTGCGCGAGTCCGTGCGCCAACTGATCGCCGCCCGACTGGAGGAACGGGATTCAGTGATGGACACGATGCGTGGCGAACTGGCAAGTCAGCGTTTTTCGAAATTGAAGAGAGTGTTTTTCCAATTCACCACCCAGACCACTGCAGGAGACGAAAAAACCGGGAGGGTGCGGGATGAAGTACCGGGGCTGATTCTTCGCGCCTTCAAGCGCGTCGTCCGCCGGCGTGAAGAAATCTTCAGCGCCACCCCTACCGAATTACACCAACGGCGAATCCGCAACAAACGCCTTCGCTACCTCTGCGAGTTCTTTCAGCGCTGTTACGACAAACGTTTGAGTAAACTACTCGGCGATTTCGTGCGAATCCAACGAATCCTCGGCAACGTGCAGGACCAAAACCGGGACATCCAATACCTCCAGGAACACGCCGATATCATCAATTTTCTCATCCGGGACGCCCACGGAGAGGACACGCTCAATCTGCTGATCGATAATCTGCAAAAGTCGAAAGAGAAAACCCAGCAGACGTTCTACGATTTCTGGCGGGAATTCGCCCTCCCGGAAAATCGGCATCGAATCCGCTATATCATCAAGAACGCCATTAAATAGGGATGAACCACAACGATGAATCAAACAACGCCACACATTCTGGTCACCAACGACGACGGAATCCATTCGCCGGGCCTGACGGGCTTGGCGGAAGCGATGAGCGAACTGGGCACGGTCTGGATTATCGCCCCCGACCGCGAACGCAGCGCCGTGTCGCACTCGTTCACCATGAACCACCCCATCCGCGTGCATGAAATCGCCGAACGCACGTTTATCTGCGACGGAACCCCCGCCGATTGCGTCATGTTCGGGGCGCGGGGGTTCTTGGAACGGCGTCCCGATATCGTCGTGGCGGGAATCAATCGCGGACCGAACCTGGGGATCGATACGGTCTACTCCGGAACCGCCGCCGCCGCCCACGAGGGACATCTGTGCGGCGTGCCGTCGGTGGCGTTCTCGATGGACAACGTGCGCAATGAGGGCGACGAGTACCGCTTCGAAACAGGCGCGCGCTTCGCCTGCGTTCTGGTGCGCCACATTCTCGAACGGGGGATGCCGGACGGGACGTTTCTCAACGTCAACGTGCCCAACCTGGCGTGGGAAGCATTGAAAGGTGTGGCAGTAACCCGGCTGGGACAGCGCATCTACCGCGACAAGATCATCAAACGCACCGATCCCCAGGGAAAAGCGTATTACTGGATCGGGGGCGATTCGCCGACCTGGGTGCGGTCGGAAGGAACGGATTTCCACGCCCTGGAAGAAGACAAAATCTCCGTCACCCCCCTGGGCCAGGATTTCACCCAATTCCACGCCATCCCCGAACTGGATTTATGGGATATCTCACTTGAAACATGAAATTAATAATACCGTTTCCTTGGTGAGTAGTTGATTGATGAGCAATGGGTTTGTTGCGTGGAGAGGAGATGAATTTTACAAAAGAAATATATCCATTGAGCTCGTTTTCCGGCTCAGTTTTCTGAAAGGAGAACCGGGTAAAAAAATTCATTTTTTTCTTGGCATCTGGACGGATTCAGGTTATACTTATAAGTAACAACCTACAGAACGGGAAGAAAGCCCGTTCTTTCCCGGGCCGGGCAACGCCCCGGCAAGATGATGGCCCTGAAACGCAACGTTTCGGGTGAAAGAAAGGATGGCGTGATGCAGAAGGATACGCCACCGAAAGACTAAGGAAAGAGTCACCTACTAACTGCCTGGTGGCTCTTTCCGTTTTAAAACGCCTACTTTTCTCAAGTGAAAACGTCCTTACGATCTTCCCACATAACCGAGCGGGAAAATCAGTGCTATACTGAGATTGCACGTTTATAGATTTCATGCGAATCATTCGTTGAGTGATGATTTCTTTCCCTTTCCGAAAAGGGAATCATTCAGATTGAGGGAAAATAACGTCAAATGGATTGGGATGTCGAATTCGGGCGTAAAGTTGAATCGACCTGGATCGTGCCGGGTTATCATCACGATCTCAAAAAAACGGTTGGGCAGACCATCTCGATCAAGGATGGACGCCGCGTCCGATTGACGAACATCGAATTCAACCTGCCTTGGAACAAGTTGTCTCTCAAAGAAAAAAAACTGATCAAACGCCGCTTCGGAAACGACGCGAAACGCAGCTATCATTTTTACACCCGCGTTACCCTCGAACGAGTCATTGCGAAACAACTATACTTCCCGTTTGATTGCGTCACGGATTAATCCTCCCGATTTCACCGGTGTTTCCCAAGTGCCTGCGATATTATCAAGAAATCGTCCGCCTGCCCCGCTTCAAAATCCTCATCCAGTTCGTTCCAACGTAAGAGAAAGCCGTACTGCCTTCCCTTTTCCGTTGACGGGAGGGTGCGATAGAGATTATGGTGACAGTATGAACTCAAACGTTTGCGTCACGGGAGGATGATGATGAATTATAAATTGAATGCGATTGCGCTGGCTATTCTATTGGGATTGACCGGCGGATGCGGGCAAAACGGGCCGGAATCGGGAACGGGCGGGGAAACGAAGGGACGGCTGATCGGCGTCACGTTTCAAACCATGAACAATCCCTTTTTCGTGGATTTGAACGATGGGATCAAAGCACTGGCCGATAAGAATGGCGATCGACTGGTGACGCTCGACGCCCAGTGGAACAGCCTCAAACAAAAGAACGACATCTCCGACCTGATCCTTCAAGGGGCCGCCGTCATCTTCATCAACCCCGTCAACTGGGAAGGGATCAAAGGCAGCCTGATTGAAGCGAAGAAGAAGGGGGTTCCCTGCATCATCGTCGACGCGCCGGTGAAAGACGCCGATCTGGCACTCTGCACGGTGGCGTCGGATAACGTCGAAGCGGGACGGCTGGCGGCTCAAGCGCTGGTGAAGACTAGCCGCCCGGCCCGGATCGGAATCCTGGCGCAGTCGCTCAACAAAGCCTGCATCGACCGCGTGGCTGGATTCAAGGAAATCATCGCACAATACGACGACATGGAAATCGTCGCCGAACAAGAAGTCAAAGGCAACACCGAAAGCGCCCGGCCCGTGATGCGCGATATGATCGGACGACACCCGAACCTGAACGCCGTCTTCGCGATCAACGATCCCTCCGCCCTGGGCGCAATCTCGGCGCTGAACTCGGTGGACAAACTGGAAGGGATCAAACTCGTGTCGGTGGACGGTGCGCCCGAAGCCCTGAAGGCGATCGAGAACGGGAAACTGCTCTCCACATCGGCGCAGTTCCCACGGGAGATCGGGGAAATGGCCGCAAAAGCCGCTTACGATCACCTCGCAGGAAAACCAGTCGAGCCGAACATCAAAATCCGCGTCGAACTGATCACAACCGACAACGTCGCCTCATTCATCAAACCGTAACAGCAGGGTCTAGGGTTCAGGGTATAGGGTTTGATTCCATAACAGTAAAAAGGTTTGCATAACGGTCACAAAAGAATAATTCTAAATTCAACTGAAAACTGATAACTTAATACGATGGAGCCGATTTTGGAGAAGCGTTCTCCCTTGCTGGAATTGGATGGAATCACGAAACGCTTCGGCGGCGTGACGGCGTTGGACAATGTGCGGTTCGATTTACACGCAGGCGAAATCCACGCACTGGTGGGAGAAAACGGGGCGGGGAAATCGACTTTGATTAAAATCCTGGCGGGAATCTATCATCCTGACGAAGGAACGATCCACTTCGAGAACATTCCTACAAACATCCAAAACGTAAGCGATGCGAATCGGCTCGGTATTCGCGTGATCCATCAGGAACTTTCGCTTGCGCCCAATCTCTCGATCGCCGAAAACATCTTCATGGGACGGGAACCCCGGCGCTTCGGGTGGCTGCTGCGCGGGCGGATGGATGAAGACGCCGCGCGGCTGATCCACGAGCTGGGGCTGGATGAAATCCGGCACGTGCACAAGCCGGTTTCCAGCCTGAGCGTCGCGCACAAGCAGCTGGTGGAGATAGCGCGCGCCCTGTCCACTGCGGCACGTGTATTGATTCTCGACGAACCGACGTCGTCACTCTCCGCCGCCGAAACGGATTCGCTTTTCGTCACGCTCAGACGGCTGCGTCAACAGGGCGTGGGAATTATCTACATCTCACACCGGCTGGAGGAAATCATCCGGCTGGCCGACCGGATCACCGTACTGCGCGACGGGCATTCGATGGGAACCCAACCGACGTCGGACATCGACCGAATGCAGCTGATCAAGTGGATGGTGGGGCGCGACATCAGCGATCATTTTCAACGCCCCGCCTGCCAACCGGGCGAATTGGCGCTGGAAATCCGGGATATGGAAACGGACAAAATTCACGGGATCGACCTCGACCTGCATTACGGCGAAATTCTGGGAGTAGCGGGACTGGTGGGCGCGGGACGGTCGGAACTGGCGCGGGCGGTTTTCGGGATCGATCCGATTTTGAGCGGAACGATTCGGCTGGATGGTGCAACCCTCTCCATCTCACGGCCGAAAGACGCGCTGAACGCCGGGATCGTGCTGGTTCCCGAAGATCGGCGTAAAGAGGGGCTGGTTACGATCCAATCGGTGGCGTTCAACATCGCGCTGCCCTGGCTCAGGGAATGGAACCGGGGGGTGATGCCCGACAAACGTAAGCGCAACGGGATCGTGTCGCGGGCGATCGACGGGTTTGGAATTCGGCTCGCCGATCCCGAACAGCCGGTGATCAGCCTGTCGGGCGGCAATCAGCAGAAGACGCTGGTAGGGCGCTGGATGGAGAAGCGCCCCAAAGTGCTGATCCTGGACGAGCCGACGCGGGGGATCGACGTCGGGGCGCGCGAGGAGATGTTCGGGCTGATCGGCTCGCTGGTCGAAGCGGGAATGGCGGTGCTGCTGATCTCGTCCGACCTGGACGAAACAATCAACCTGTCGCACCGCGTGGCGCTGATGCGGGACGGGACGATCGTCGATACCGTCATGGCGGACAAGACATCGCCGGAATTCGTCATGACACAACTGACGGGAGTACGTATTCGTGAAGATTCTTAAACAACTCTGGCCGCTTCTGACCGCAATGGCTCTCTTGCTGATTCTGTTCGGGCTGTGGGCGCCGAATTTTCTGACACCGGACAACTTGATCAACCTGGTCGAACAGATTTCCGTCAACGCGATCATGGCGTTCGGCATGACGTTGGCGATCATGATCGGGGGGATCGATCTGTCCGTGGGGGCCGTGCTTGCAGTGGTGGGGAGCACAACGGTCTACATCCTGGGCCTGGGGGGCGCGGAGGCGCAGAGCCTGTCTAACCTGATCCTGGCAGTGTCGGCGGGATTGCTGGTGGCGGGGGCGTTCGGGGCGTTCAACGGTGTCTGTGCGGCGAAGACACGAATGCCGCCGTTTATCATTACGCTGGCGACGATGCTGGTGGCGCGAGGGGCGGCGTATTGCTTCAACCAGGCGCGGCCGATCCCCGTACACGACTGCCAGACCTGGTTTCTGGCGCTGGGCAACGGGCGGGTGCTGGGTGTGATCCCCGTTCCCGTGATCGTGATGCTGATCCTGTTCGGGCTGTCGGCGGCACTGCTTCACCGCACCGCGTTCGGACAGCACCTCTACGCCATCGGGGGCAATCGCGAGGCGGCACGATTCACCGGGATTCCACTGGCGTTCACCGAAGTGACGGTCTACATAATCTGCGGCCTGCTGACGGGCGTGGCAGGGATGATCCACGTGTCGCAGTTGTATTCCGCCGAACCGGCTTCGGGCGTCGCGTTCGAGTTAAACGCCATCGCCGCCGCCGTGGTCGGGGGGACCAGTTTCACCGGGGGTGTCGGAACGATGTACGGCACATTGATCGGCGCAGTGATTATCGGGATTTTAGACAAGGGTCTGAACCAAGCGGGAGTGCATTTTTCGCTTCAGTACATCGTAAAAGGCCTGGTGGTCCTGGGAGCAGTCTACATCGACGTCTGGCGCCGGAAGTAATCGAAGGGCTAGGGTTTAGGGTCTGGGATTTAGGATTTCAAAATTCTAGTCTACGCTACGCTTTTTTTAGCCCACATTACTCAACTAGTTTCAATGATGGGCATTGCCATGAAACAACAAATCACGATCGTATTTCATATCATGTTATTATTCGGAACGGACACACCAATGAAAGAATTACCCGATATTCGTTCGATACGGCCCGATTTGACCACACCCAGCATGGTCGAAGATTCTCCTGCTGCAGGGAAACGAGTGAAGCAAACCGCTTCGGAATACCAAGGCACTCACGTCTATCACTCACTTTACCTTCCCACCGATTGGCAAAAAGGGAAAACGTATCCCGTCATCGTCGAGTACGCCGGGAATGGGCCATTCAAAAACAGTTATGGCGATATCTGTACGGGAAAAGTGGAAGATTGTAATCTTGGCTATGGGATCGGCGACGGGAAAGGATTCATCTGGCTTTGCCTGCCTTATATCAGCAACGATCGTACCCACAATCAACGTCAATGGTGGGGCGATGTCAACGCGACGGTTGAATACTGCAAAACCGTGATCCCCAGAATCTGCCAAGAATACGGAGGCGATTCATCGGCGGTATTTCTGGTGGGTTTCTCACGAGGATCGATTGCTTGTAACTTGATTGGATTACACGATGATGAGATTGCCTCGATGTGGTGCGGATTTGTCTGCCACAGTCATTACGACGGTGTGAGAAAATGGGATTATGACGGATCCGACCGATCGTTCGCCATAAAACGTTTGAAGCGATTGGGAAATAAGCCGCAATTCATCAGCCATGAAATATCGGTTGAAAAAACCAGGCAATATCTAACCCAGGTATGCCCGCAGGGACGATTCACCTTTCTATCGTTACCCTATCGAAATCATACGGATTCATGGGTATTACGAGATATCCCCGAAAGAAAAGCACTGCGGAAATGGATACATACCGTTCTAAAAGGAAACTGAAAATACAAAATCGATAAAGAAAATCGGATTACTTTTTGGCAGGAATGGCAGGCTACGCTTTCGTTTTTTTTGCCCACTCTCTCTAACTCTTTCAATTGCCAGAACAAAAAAATCTAAATCCTGTTTAACTCAGCAAGCCCTATTTGGTCTTGGTGACCACTCCACTGTAACCACGTTCCGTACTTCTTTTTATCGCAAAATTCCAATTTAAAATAAATCGTGTTTTCTCGAACGCATATCTTGATTTTCGTTAACAACCATACCAGAATATATCTATATCGGTATATTCTGTATATGGAAATTAAACGAAATCTTAAATGAAAATCCCGCAAATCGAACGATGCTGGATTTTCGTTCTAGAAAAAATCGTCTTACGATGATTCATCCAGGGAGGCTGTCATGAAATTTTTATTATCAGTAAGAGGACCAGCAGTTATTCGTATCACAGGGATTTCACTTTTCTTATTTGTTTTCGCGATGATTGGGTTCGGTGATATGGATCACTCCATGCTGCTCCAGAATTACGAAGGCTCTAAGACCTGCACACAGTGTCATGATGGCAAGGTGGAGGATGTCATGGATTCCGTCCATTACACATGGCGAACCGAAAATGATAAAATCGCCTTCCCAGGCGGCGGCTCTCATGGGATGATCGATCGTTTTTGCTCATTGGTAGGCAGTAATGCCATCGTGAACTGGACCGGTGATTTTGGGGGGCATAAAGACTCGACTGCTTGCGGTAAATGCCACATCAGCACCATGCAGCCGTTTCCCGATATGGAAACCGGTCAGTACACTCAGGCACAAAAAGAGAGTATCGACTGCCTGATTTGTCATGCCACTAAATATGATTCCAACGGTGACGGTGTTTACGACAATCCCGAATACGCCGGTGCAAGAACCTTGCAGACCGATGCCAACGGAATGAAATATTGGTATCAGGACCGCAGCCTGGAAACCGCGAGGACGGTTGGTTCTCCCGTGACGGCTGAAGCCTGCTACCGATGCCACGAACACGGCCAGGCCGATCCTGCCTATAAACGAGGAACTCCCTTTGAACCGGAACACGACGTTCACGCGGCAATGGGAATGAAATGCACGGATTGTCATCAAGTCCAACAGCATAAAATCGCACGCGGCTCAAGAGTGAGCGATATGCACGCCTGGGAACTGCAAGACGTCGAAGTGGATTGCTCGAATTGCCATACCGATCCCCATGAGAATTCCAGTTTGAACAACCACACCGATTTCATCGCCTGCGAAACCTGCCATATTCCTTTCACGTCTGGAGTCGCCCGGCGCGTTTGGGCATCGGTTTACGGCATGACGGAAGGTCCGGAATCAAACATTCCGCAACTCGATCCGAACACAGGCATGTATGAACCCTATTCGGATTACCAGGAAACGTACAACCAGCGGCCTTCCTATCGCTGGTTTAATGGAAACGCCAGTATGCTGGCCGAACCGGTTCATGATCCCAGCGCATGGAATTTTCAGCCGGCGACAAAAGAGACGCCGAACGCCAAAATCTATCCTTTCCGTTTCACGGTGAGTGGTATGGTGATGGATCGTAAAGGCGTATCGATGGATCCAGAGTACAGCCCGAATTTTACGATGGCTGCCGCGATGGAAGGCATGTCGGAGATGCTGATCTCATCCGGTTTCATGCGGCCTGAAGGATTGAGTGAGGTCGAAAAGCAAGTTTTGACCAATTTCCCCAATTTGCTCGCTTTCGATAAAGAACATTACCTGAAAACAGGGAATGTCAATGACGCCGTCAGTATCGGTTTGGCGCGAATGGGAATGCTTTTCCAGGGTCAGAATCCAGCCGCGATGTCCATTGAAGAGTTGATCGGTGCCGGTCAGCAAATGTGGAGTGGTTCGGCGACGGGTCTCGATCTTCCCGATAATCCCGCCGATCCCACCTACATTCAGGATATGGATCCGACCACGGTCACGGGTTCATTCATCAGTTTGAACCATGCGATCAAAAAAGACGGCGCATTGAATTGCATGGATTGCCATACCCACAACAGCGTTCTCGATTTCAGAGCCTTGCATTACACGGAAGAACGGGCAAACCAACTGAAATCTCTCTTCGGTACTCCGGTCTGGAATTGGGAATTATATCAATAAGTTTAATGATGGCATAGCAAGTTTTGTTGGAATCGAACTTGCACATAATGTATTTTTCATTCAAGCAGGGTGGGCAGCGAAAGCAGCCCACCCTGTTTTACTATTTGGTATTACGCTTATAGTTGCGATCTCTCCGGCGTGCGGGAGAATACGGAACAATGGTTATGGTTTTTTTTGGGGACAGGGGAGGGCATTTCAAAACGATGAGGGATGAGCGGCATCGAATCCTTGGATTTCCAAACCGTACTCACTGGCTTTTTCACGCAGGACCGTATGGCATTCTTCCGTTAAATCCATCCGTATCGTACTTGGCCGGAATAACCTTCGGGGCCGGGAAACCGTGATTTGATGAGGAGTGGATAATTCGATGGCCACGATCTCATCCCACGCAAAGAACCAAAGTCGAAAATAAAGTCCGTTTTCGTAAATGGCATACGGCGGGAATTCACGCAGTATGAAATCGGAAATCGAAAAAATGATGCCGAGCGTGAAGAGAAGAATGAGCACATCGAGCAGATCGGTTTGATTGGTAAACCATACGAGTGAAAATAGAATCCCCATCGCTAGAAAAAGTAAGAAAAAATTGAATGCTGTCGGCCGGGGATGCGAACATCGACAAAGAAATCTTTTTCCTTCCAGAACGGATCGAAGATTGAACGCATTCATCCAGAAATACGTTCCTAACACCAAGCAATTTGCGTAGCATAACGATCGATTACCGTGGTGCTCGATACGGCCAATTAACACTAAATCGATTGCGAGAAGAAACATGGCAAGTATCGCGTAGATAATGGTTGTTTTCTTTGTGGTCGAACAGGCCATCCGTTCCTCCAGTCGAGTAGGGTAGGCTCAAAGTGAAGTGTATATCACCATACATCAAGGGAACGAAAAGTGTCAACCCAATACCAGAATAGAGAAGAGGGTGCGCACTCGGTTTTTGCAATGAGGTCATTTGAGATACCATTGGAAATACGCTACGGCCTCCAATTTGGGTTGAATGGAAAGAGCGGTTGGCGGTATTTGTTACTACGACCGTCGGTATAAATTCGATGTATAGTCGGGATTATTGGGGCCAATTGGGGGTGAATGGGAAGAAGGGCTGGCGGGGTTCGGGTTTGCGGGTGTAGACGGCCTGAAACGCCTGGCCCTTGGGTTTCAGTTTCGATTCTTGAATGGTGTACTTGAATCCGGTGATGGCGTAACGCTCATCGCCGTATCGGACGGAACCGAGTTTCTCTTCTAAGAAAATTTCTCCTGCCGTGATCCAGATCAGCTGGCCGGGATCGAGTTGAATTCCGAGATGGGGGCGGGTGCGAACGACTTTTGTGGGATCCTTATTTTCTACATGATAGACGATACCGAGAATGACATCGCCCGCCTCACCGACCTGCTCACCCGCTCCGTCGTCCTGCTCACCCGCTCCGCCATCCTGCTCACCCGCCTTAACGTTCTGCTGAGTGGAAACGGCGGCGTTCCATCCGAAACCGTCACCGATCCACGCGTATTGAAGCGAGCGCAGGCTTAGTTTTTCCTTGCCGGGAATGGGACGCGGCGGCTCGAAAAATTCAACCGGCCGCCAATGATGATCGACCGGCATCGTGTCCCACAATCCATACCACCGGCCCTCGAAATCGGAGAACGCCTCGATCCCGTCGATCTCAAACCGTGAAGGTTTCATACGCTCGACAAGATCGTATTCGTCCAGTTTGAAGCGTTCCAATGAAACGTGACCGCGCAGTTTCGCTTCGGAAGCTCGTTGAAACTCGACAATCGCCTGGGCCGTCACGCGCGCTCGATTGGGACCGGCGCCGTTTGGAACGAAGAGCGACCGGCGGAACGTTTCCGCCTGCTGAAGCCCATCATCGATCGGCTGCCGATCGTAAACGCGCGGTGGGGATTGAGCGATAACGCCGGGGTTAATGGGGTAGAGCCAATGCGTTTCGATTAAGCGATTCATCGCCGTGAACCGCCAGGCGCGGGCTGTATCTTGCGCGTAGGTCACGCCTTTGATTCGGAAACTTCCGATCCGCACTTTCTGCCCCGCATTGAAAGCGGTATAACTCCACATCGACGCGCGTAAGAGGAAAATCCCGATCGCGAGACAGATAAACAGGCGGCCATACTCGCGATGCGTTTGCAAGGGAATCCAACGCCAAGGCGCAATCATCACAATCAATATGAAGACGAATAACGCCAACGCAGTGAATAAAAAAGTGTGAGTGAGTACGGAGGTTTCGTAAAATGGAATCGCCCAGGCGGGGATGAACGACATCAGTGTAAAAGTCAAGATTCCACAGACGAGGGCTGGCCGCACGAATTGAGTTGAAAGGTGGGCTACGCTGCGCTTTGAGCCCACCCTACTTAGCTTTGCAGGGAGTATCAGAAAGACCGCTGATACCGCCATCAGGAGCAATACGAATCGGTCACCGCTATCCAGCAGCATCGATTTCAACAAGAGCAGTATGGGGAGACCGAATAGCGTCATGGTGTTTGAATTCCCGTACTTGCCGATCAATCGGCTTGGCCCAGATTTTTTGGACCGTTTTATGGTTTGGTGTAGACGATGTACTCGCCGTTCTTGACGGCTCTCCAGCCCAGGTTCATCAGATGGCGTTTGGCGCGGCCGCTCTTGACTGCCGCGATTGTGATTTTCTTGCTATTTAGAAATGCTTGGAACGATTCGCCGGGTTGAGTGAAGACTGTGGGGTTTCGCACGTTGTCCATGCGCTGAGCGCCGGGGAAATGGGGATTGCGGTCGAACTCGGCACCGGTGAAATCCGGCCCCATTCCGATCAACGCCATTGGCAGCCATTCCCAGCCGATTACCTCGATCAATACGTTGCCATCCGGCGCGTTCGGTTCGGCGAGTGCTTCGTGTAAGTTCTGGCCCGATTCGTAGACGTCCACATTGACGAAAACCGGGGGGGTGGGGAACGAATGGAACTGATAGAACGCACAGAACAGCGCGGGAACGATCAGCGCGCGTACTGAAATCAGGCGCGAAAGCGTGGCGAATGACGTTCCTAAAAACGGCAGCAACGCCACGAACACCGGAACCGTCAGCCGCCAAAAGCTATGGGTGGGCATCATTCCCAGGGACGAGGCGGCGCATTGTGCGATGACGTAGAGGACGATCACCGCAGCGAATGGGACCGATGACGCGCTGTGTTGTTGACTGATGCGCGGGCGGCGGGCGGTGAAGAATCCTGCGAGAATCAGGAAAACGAACAGCGGCGAAAATCCGATATACAGACGGAGCAGCTGTAGGGGCGTTTCCAGGACACCGTGTTGGTGTTGGGATGTGAAGCCCTCTTTGAGGCGCTCGAAATAGGTGAGGGGCGATTCTTGCGCGCCGGTGTGGGAAAGCGACCAGGCGATAGGGAACGCTATTACTAATGTCAAACCGACACCGATCAATGTGGCCCACTGTGACACGCTCAGGCGTTTTCGTAGCTGCCAGATCAGCATTATGTAGAGGATTGCGGCGAGGGCCGTTCCCTCCAGGCGTGTCATGGAGGATAGGATGGCGAGCGCGATGGCGATGAACGCCCACTTGAGCGAACTTTCCGCGCGTGCTTTGAGAAAGGCGATCAGCGCATACACGAACAGCAGGGCATAGAGCGGGCCGGCCAACATGCTCGTTCCCAGCCAGATCCAGTGGGGGAAACAGGCGAAGGTCAGACAGGCCGCCGCGGTGGCGATGCGAGCCTGTTTCAGGTCGCCGGTCCACTCGCGGCAGAGCCAGGCGATCGCGGGGAATGTCAGCAGTGACGCTGTCACTGAAAGCAGGCACATCGACATCAAGCCCGTTCCGAACAGGGACGCCGACGCTCCTCCCAACCAGAAGGGCAGGGGGGGCCAAGTGGCGTCCGGGAAAAAGGACGGGGCGTTTGACCAGAGCAGCGCGATGCGCACGCGGGAGACATCGTCCGCCGAGAGGGTGAAGAAACCGTGATGCTTCACCAACAGGATGAGCGATAGGATCAGACGCACGAATGCCATCGACACGATGATGGGCCAGAGGCCGGTCAGGTGACGGTGGGCGGGTGGCGATGCGTTGTTCTGAGACTCGATGGCTGTCACGATTATATTTTAGACGGTTCAGTAAAAAGTCAGACCTTGCAGACGAAACAGCAAGATATTGGTATTCATGCGTTAATCTTTATACAATAATCTTGCGGTCGCTGAAAGTGTATTCGACTTTTTGCCGTTTCGTTTTAAACGCTGTCCGAATTTCGTTTCGGGCATTCTAACACCGTTCTTTGAATATTTCACGTGGCGGCTGGGAATCTGTTATGAGTTGTTTTCTATTTTCTTTTTTTTCTCTCTTTGTTTTACTCTCTTTATTCAAGTTAAGTTGGGCCCAACTTTTGGGTGGGGCAATCTTCCTTTCGGGGATTGACACCCAGCAGGTTTGGAATCTCTTGTTATGCCGAGTAGTACTACGAAATGATGGGTCAAAAAGCGTGACCCACCCTGCCTTTTCGATTGACTGTCCAGTCTTTCGATAGGCAGAGTTCTACTCTGCACGGAGCCAAACAGGTGCACTCCA
>CAZSIZ010000099.1:0-18876 GCA_964606645.1 uncultured bacterium | reverse complement strand
ATTTTACTGGCAAATCCACCTTATCCTCCTGTCTAAATTCCCCCGACCACTATAACCCTACTAAATCCTTGGGCAAACATCAAGACCGATTCTCAAATACACACTCGGCTGCTTGCCGGATAAAACCTATTCAAGGTATGATAAATCAAAATGCTTAATACAAATAGTCGATCGGCTTTGCAATGACACCCTTAAGGCAAAACTTCTTTTTTCTACTCAAACGCACCCCGCTGACACTGTTTCTAACGGCGATTTTATTCCAGTTAGGTCAGTTCGAGTGGCTGCTGCCCTACACCGGCGACGGGCATTACACCGAAGAACTGGCGCTGAAGGGCTGGGTGGTTTTGATGCACTCCCCCTTGACCACCATGATCCACAAAATCTTCTGCACGCTTCTGGAACCATTCGGGATTCGTGCCTGGTACGCCATCTCCATCAGTTCGGCTTTTGCTGGGGCGCTGGCGCTTCAGGTGTTGTTCGTCATTCGTTCTCATCCCGTGTTTTTGATCGTCAATATTTTTTCCGGATCGTTTCTCGTGTTTGTCGGAGAGGTGGAATCTTACGCCTGGATCAATTTATTTTTGCTACTTTCGTTTCTGGGTATCGAGCGCTTCTTGCAAAATCGGTGGAGATTGTGGCCGGCTGCCGTCTTCTTTTTCCTGGCTTGCTTGTTCCACATGTTAGCGATTTTCTATTTACCCGCGTTCTTTTGGCTGATCCGCCGTCGACAAGATTTTCATCCATTGGAATTTCTAGTGCCCATGCTCACATTCTTCATTGCGGTCGTCTCGCTCAATTTTCTACTCCAAAGCGAGGGATTGGACATGGACTTAGGCCGCCTGGTTCCTCTATTTCAAATCAACCGGAAAGGGCAGCATTTCACCCTTTTTTCCCTCGCCCACCTCGAACTGCTTGCCTACTTTCATTGGAAAGGTTCCTTTCTACAGCAAATTCCGCTCGAATTGCCTCTGCTTATATTGATGCGCAAGCGTATCGACACCGAGTTTAAGCGCTGTTTGCTCCTTTGCTGCATCATCGGAGTGGGCTGGACAACCATCTGGCATCCAGACCTGGGGAGGCTCGATTGGGATCTTTTCAGTCAAATGTTTATCCCTATCCATCTACTTTTAGGTATTCTTCTCACCGAGTGGTTCCAGGAACGCTGAAAAAAAACAGTCCGTTCTTAGTGGGGACTCTGGACAGAGTCACGATTAGTTTGGAATAATAAGGCGGAATTTCAGGGGTTTTGGAAATCAGCTCGGCTGTGTGGATCGGAGGTCGTTTCTCGTTTCAACCGGAAAGCGCTCCAATCGCTATGGGTCAATCCCAAGAGCGAGGACACCCATCTCAGGAAGGAATGCATGAAATCATGGACGGATTGCAGATTCGTGAAGAGCACGAAAACGATTTGTATCGGGTGGTCACGAAGGGCGATTTGCTGATTACAAACGCAAACGACCTCCAAGACCTGCTTGATGCTGCCGTTAAACAGGGATTGAATGATATTCTCCTCGATATGCTGGAGGTCAATTACATCGACAGCTTCGGGATTGGTGTCATCGTCAAAACAAAATCTCAGGTGGATAAAAAGAAGGGCCGCTTTAAGGTGCTGGTCAATCCAGTGCTCATGAATCTTTTCGAGAAATGCCATCTGGACGAATATATCGACCTCGAACTGGTAGACGAGGATTAACTAAGACGAATCGACAATAAATCATAATTGAAATTTAAACCGCAATATATCGACAGCAATCAAAATAGACACACAACATATAGTATCAGTTTCAACTTACTTTCACTCTTTACTGATCCCTCAACAAAACGATATTTGGATTGTCACGATGTGGAGTTTGATTCATTCCGGGGATTTGGGGATTATTGAAAGAAAGAGAGTTAATTCGACCGTCCGAGTAAGACTATTTTTTCCGTTTCGTCGTTTTAGTCTCCCGTTGTTCCAGCACGGTCCGCAATTGCCCTTGTTTTTGATTCATCGCGATCGAAACGTCATGCCAGAGGTGGCGAAAAGCCGAAATCCGAATAGGAACTTCTTTTCTTAGGATTTCCAGGGAAGGGGTTTCGCTGATTAGCTTTTTAACGTCTTTCCATTTATTGAAAATATTGTCGGGAATAGCGTAGACGAGAAATTGGGCACGGCGGGTTAACTCCACCTGAAGATCACGAAATTCCTTTTCGCTTTCAGGTGTGGGTGACTCGGTTTCCAATCCACTATTAAACAGCTCGATATACTTTTGCCAGAGTTTTCCGTATTCTTGTAATCGCTGAATCAGAATCTCCGCCGGAGCTTCCGTTACCATTCGTTATTCCACCTTGGTCTTATAAATTCGTGCGATTATCCCCCGCATCGTTTTCAATTCTACGCATTGCCGTCGAAATGAGCCAGGCATCCCTTGTAAGGGAATCCGGGTCTGTTTATTGGCATCGTCAACCTTTCTTGAATAACCCTAATGTGATGATACAGAAAGTGACAAAAGCGATGACGGCAACACCGCAACCGATCTCAATGTAATCAAGATAAGTTAATCCCATCGGACTCCTACATGATGTATCACGTTTTGGTTGGGCGGTTAACCCATCCGTGATAGTAATTTAGCAGATTTCTCGCTTCAATGAAAGACGAAACGGTAAAAAAACGAAAACTAAAAATTCAATAACAATTTTTTGGATAGATATCATCCTGCTTTTACTTTTTGCTGATCAATCACGAAAGGTTAATCCGTCTGCCAGTTATAATAGAAGCGACCTAGAGCCTTTTCAATGTTTTTAAGTTTCCATTGTACGGATTCAACTTTACTCAGTTTCCGTGCGCCGGAAATCTCAAAGGCCAAAGCCTCGTTGATAACCGCTGATTCTTCAAGGTGTGCGTAAGCGTTTTTGAGTGCCCGTTCCCTGAAATAAATATCGTGCATATCGCTTTGACCATAAGCTTCAAAACCTTCACTCGCTTTTCGGAAATGGATGAATGAAGCGATCGCCTTTTTTTGAATGCTTTTCATGGATTTGGGCACGTCCATGTCTTTGACCGCTTCTTCCAGAAGTTCTGCATTGATCCGGAACGTTCGAACAGAGACTTTCCCCTGCATCGCGCGGTACATGTTGGTGACGGTTTTATCCAGTTTGTATTCGGTGGACCGGGCGGCGACAATCAAATCTTTCGGTAATTCAGCCAGGAATCCAAAGTCTTGAAGAACGTTGTTCATCAAGTTGAGTTGTCTTTCCAGCGCTTGGAGATAATTGTCTTCATCCACGGCGATCTGTGTGGCGACGAGCAGTTCGGGCGCTTCTTTCTCTAATTTCTTCAGATGCGCGGCAATGTCTTTCGCTGCGTTTCCACGAATCGCATTACGCAGCAACTGCAACTCGGAAGATAATTTCCGATACCAGTCTTTATAGAAATTCGTTGCTCCCGCGTCGTTGGCCTGTTGAAGAGTCAATGCGATTTCTTCCGCCTGCTGAGTCGCCTGAGTTTCAATCGCTTTCGGAAGATTGCGAATCTCTGCCGTAGCCTCCTGGTATTTCTGATAGGCGTCGGAATAGGTTTCGCCGTCGTGCGGACTTTTGAGGGACCGTAACGCTTCGTCGATCTTTTTCGATTCATCGGGAACGACATTCAGCACATGATCCTGCCGGTATGACACCAGGGATTCATTCAAGCGTTTCGCCATGATTTTACGGTTTTGGGTTTCCATCGTTCCGGAAACTTTCCCGGCGATTTTCAAACAATTCTCTGCCGCCGCATAGGCTCCACACCAATTTTGAAGCCCGATTTGCTGTTCCAGCGGGGGAATCGTTTCCAAAAGTTTCAATTTCAGATCGCGGCCATCCGCGTCCAAGGCATTTTTCCCCATCCAATCGGCTGTCTGTTTCAGTTCCGCCAGGGTTTGATTGAGATCGCCGTTCATGCTGCTCCAAGCGGCGTCTCTGTTCTGGCGTGCTTTATCGGCATATTCGTAGCACGTTTTGAAATTTCTATCGATTTGCTGAACTTTCGCATCCGCCAAGTTGGAAAGCGCCTCGCGGTAAATGGCGGGAGCCTTTTCGGGAGCGAGGTGATTTTCCATTTCCGCTTTCAATCCCTCTAGGCTTCGAAGCAGGGCATAACTGCGTTGCTTCCAAGTGAAATCTTCAGCTTTTTCTGCTAATTTAGCCGATTCAATCGAGTTTTCATTTGCGGCAGTATATTGTTTTGCGGTTTGTGCTTCCTCGGCCCGGTTCAGAAAGGCAAGTGCTTCTTCGATTTCCGGCTGAGAGTACGTCATCGCCTTAGCAGTGAGGGCTGAATCGGTTTTTTCTCGCGCAACGATCACCAAGTTGTTAAGAGCCTGATCCGCTTTTTCTGCTGCAACGACGGATTTAGAGTAGGCTTCCTGGTTTTGCCGGTTCTTCAATAAGGATGCAGTTTCTTCAAATGCCTGAACCGCCTGGCGGTAGGCAAGGGGGCTGAGCCGGTTCTGCTCGGCGCGCCGGGCTTCTTTGATCAGAGCGGCGGCATTACGCTGATTCTGTTCGGCCCGCAACTGGTAAGATTTTCCTTCCGCTTCTTGGGCGGCTTTCATCGATGATTCTGCTTGACGGAAACTAGAAAGAAAACGTTTCGCTTTTAGATCCTTTTCGGCGGCATCACGATAATTGATCGCATTGGCGTACTGCATGGCAACCCATTCCTGGGCTTTCGCTTTTTGGGCGTTTTTCAGAGCGGCGTTGGTTTGTGCGAGCATTTTGGCTCCAGACTGCGCCAATGCTTCGATTCCCGTCTGCACCACCTGAACGGCACTCGGAACACCCTCGACAACGGCTTCGAATTCACCGCTTTTCATCTTGCTGCGAAGGTCTTCCAGAGCCGAAACGGCGTTGCCGTATGCTTCTTTGGCGTATTTGGCTCCACCCTGGCTATGAAGAAGAGAAAACGGTTTTTCCGCTTTCTGGAGTGCTACCTGCGCTTTACCACGCCGTGCGGCATCGACGGCTTTGCCACTGGCTTGCTGCGCGTTTCGAGCCGTCGTGTAGGCCAACGTGTATTTTTCGGATTGAAGCAGTTCTTCCGCTCCGGCGATGGCTTCTTGAACTTGAGTAACGACCGAAGGCGCGTATGTTTTGGCTTCTTGATCGATGGCATTTTGCAGATTGGTTTTCGCCGAATCGATCAGCTGCTGCGCCTGTTGGCTGACGGCCTGATACGCGCTGGTGATAGCGGTTTTGGCTACATCCGCCGAAGCGATCGCGCCAGCGTAATCTTGTGATTGGAGTTTGGTCTTCCCATTCTGGAGAGCGGTTTCCGCCTGCTGGATGGCATTGGTGAATCCGTCCAGTTGCAGATTAATCTGCTTGGCTTCGGCAATGGTTTGTTCGGTCTGCCGCAAGATATCGCCAGCGGCCTTTTCCTGAGAGGCGATGATGATCTGATTGAGTGGGGTTTTAAGCTCCCCGGCCAAATCGATCATTTGTTGCCACTGGCCGTCACGCTCGGCTGTTTGCATCTCGTTGAACTTCGCCATGGCCTGATTGTACTGATCGGGAACGTGAGTATCCGCTTTCAATTCCTGTGCTTTATCGACCAGAACCTGAACTTCGTCTTTCGCAGTAGCGGCGAGAGGTTTAAGGTGCGCCAGCGCCAACGATTCGGTCTGTTTGACGACCTGCTCGACCTGAGTCAGGAAATCATTCAGTTTTTCAATATCCGCCTCGTTGCGGAAGTTTCCTTCAAAATCGGTTTTCTTGTCCTGGACGGCTTGATCGACTGGATTGATCTCTTCCGGTTGCAACCCGCCGCCGTCCCGAGCTTTCTGGACGTTTTCTTCGGCCATGGCCAAGGCATCTTCGATTTTTTGGACCGCCGCTTGAATTCGAGGGCCTTGTTCGGTCGCAACCCGCTCGGCGTTTTTAAAGCGCCCTTCAGCCGATTGATAAGTGGCTATCGACTGCTTGTATTCGCCGTTGTTAAACTGTTGCTCCGCGTTCATGAACAACGTGTTCGCGTCCTTGAACTCATTGGGTGCATACCCGGGCGCTCGAGCAGACGACGCGGCGTCTTTTGCCGTTTGAGCCGATACTTGGGCTTTCTGCGCGTCGCGTTTGGCACACCCGGTGGTGAGCAGTAACATAGGAATTAAAGCAATGCAGGCGATTTTCAACCATGTAGATGTTCGGGATTTCATGAAAACATCTCCTCGTTTTGTTTCGCTATCCAAATGAATAGTCAATAAAGTCTTTGCGTTTCCCTCTCAATACAAGACACCACTGGTTGGATATCCGAGTCTTAATCAGACAGCGGAATTTCCAACTCAAGATGGGTCATCAAATATCCAAGAGCCTCGTTGAGATGCAGATACGTTGCATGCCATTGGAGGCAGAGTTTCTTATAAAAATCGAAGTGAATCCCGACCATGTTTTTCAACGTGACCGTATCGGAAAGATAGGGTGTGATCGGTTCTGGCTTGGTATACTCCTCACCCAAATAATCTAAAAGGTACTGATGGAGCCGAGCGAGTTGGGCTTTGAGCTTGAAAAACTCGTCTTCCTCTTCCTGGGCCGGTTGTTTTTCGTGATAGGCACGCTGGAACAGCGCATCGTATTTTCCCCACGGCTCGAGAAACTTCTTGATCGCGGAAATTCGATATTCGACTTCTTCTTTTTCTCTTTGGTTCCAAGTAGCCATTGAAAACAGACAAAAGTTCCCTACGCTTGATCGGCGTTGCGGGAACACCCTTTATATTTTGATGAGACAATGAAAGCGGGGAAGAATTGCTGCCCCCCGCTTCTTTGTATCATTAATTCCGCTGAGTGAATGATACAGCATGCGCAACGAGATAAAATCACACCTCGCAACGATTATCAATACCCGATCGAGAGATGATCGGGTAAAAAAAATCCTTACTGACCGCCTTCAACAAGGTTGGCTGCGTTATTAGCGCGCCCGATCGGATCGAACCGTCCCGAGTCTTGTGTGGTTCCACCCGTATCGGCGTTAAAACCATCTCCAATCTCCTGTCCGAATCCTGTTTCCATGGGATTCGGTAAACCGGGTGGAGGTGGCAAGTCGGGAAGAAATCCGCCCGCGCCAAAACCACTGCCGCCCATACCGCCGAATCCTTCCATCGATTCAAACAAGGATGGATCGATGGATTTGATATAGGTTCTATCATCAAATCCTTCAAACTGGGCGAGCCGCTGACTCGAAATATCTTCCAGGAACGTACTGAAACTCATTTTCCAGTCGTCCATTTTCGTGACAGTCGATTCAACCGATTCGGTGGCGACTCCCAACCGGTAGAATTCCAACGCACCCATCTCGCGGGCGTGCTTGACAGCGTTGGACAGCATTTTCTTATACTTGATCGTAAACGGTCCCAGGTACATGTTCCGGTTGATCGTGATATTGCTGGGCATCCCGTCATAAGGCACTTCATCGCCATTCGTTTGCCCGTCATCGAAGTAGTGAACGCCAATCGTATCGGCGGGAACCTGGATGTAATAGACTTTATAATCGACTAGATCGTTGTAGATTGCGTCGTATACTTTTTCGCCGTATTTGACCGTGACGAAAGCACCGGGGCCGCCAACGCCTTCACCGCCGAATCCGCCCATTCCATATCCCATACCCATTCCCATTCCGCCCATACCCATTCCATAGCCGCCCATACCGCCCATACCGTATCCCTGGGCCGATACGAACGAAGGAGAAAAAAGAAGAATGGCGAATAGACTCGCGATAGTTAGTGGTAATTTCGTTAAACGTTTCATTGGCCACCTCTTGTTCATTGGCTTCTTGGATAATTAATGCCAGTGTTTCTCCTGCCGGAAAGTATCATGGGTCCGCGCAAGTGTCAACTTCACTATACACTCTCCAACCCTGTTATCTTATATCATTTTAGGGATTTTCGGGAGAGGCAAGGGCAACAATACGGTAAAAGTTCTTTTTCCAGCGCCGATGAGACTCGTTGTATAGCGAAAAAACGCTTTTTTGCATGTTTCATACAAATAATAATATCAACGGACTCCATGCCAATCAAGTCAAACGGCACCATGACCGGTAGCCCGTGAATATCTGGAATTTACCCCTTATTGAGCTCGCGGGAACGTTCGGCCGCTTTGGCAACCATATCGATTAAAATCCCGCCAAGGTTCCGTTCTTCAAGAACAGACAAACCAGCCTCGGTCGTCCCGCCCGGTGTAGCGACTTTTTTCACGAGTTCCGCTGGAGAATCAGGACGTGTTCGCAGGACTTCTGCCGATCCCGCCAGAGTTTCCACCACCAACCGGCGCGCCACATCTTCCTGGAGTCCTTGAGCCACTCCGGCGGCAATGAATAAATCGGCCAAATTAAATATATATCCCGGTCCGCTTCCTGAAACCGCCGTAACGACATCCTGCAACGGCTCTTCCACTTCGACGATTTCGCCGACCGAACGGAGAATCGTACGGACCCATTCCCGGTCCGGTTCGTTCATCGCATCGGGAAACGTGATCGCGCTGACGCCTCGTCCAACCAACGCGGGAAGATTGGGCATCACTCGAACCATCCGATTCTGGAAGCCGAGCGCGTCTCCCAACCGTTCACGGCTCATTCCGGCGAGAATGGAAATCACCGTATGCGATTCGGTCAGTCCACCTTTGATTTCATCTTTGACCTCGGACAGAATTTGAGGCTTGACCGCCAGAAAAACAGTCTGCGCTTTGGAGGGGCCGTCCGAATTCGATTCCGATGTTTCTACGTCATAAGTTTCTTTCAGATAATCCCGCCGTGACGATAACTTTTCCGTCACCAAAATATCATCGGCAGAAACGGTTTGTTGCCGTAACAGCCCGGAAAGAACGGCTTCGGCCATATTACCACCGCCAATAAACACAATTTTCTTCACGAATTCAGTCATAATCGTTCCTTTAATATTATTGGTCATTATTTGGAGTCATTCGGGAAATAATCCTGCAACGCTTTCACGCTCAAGTTTTTCGATAAATTGGAGCGGATGCCTTTCACTGCAGCCAACGCGGCGGCAACGGTAGTCACATAAGGCACGTTCTGCTCCACAGCACACCGGCGCAGCGCCCGCTCGTCGTAAGCCGATTCGCTGTTCAGGGGTGTATTGATCACCAGGGCGGTCTGTCCGTTCTTCATGACATCCACGATATTGGGTCGCCCTTCTTTCACCTTGTAAACGTACTTGCAATCCACGCCATTCTTCTTAAGGAAATCGTAAGTGCCACCGGTCGCAAGTATTTGAAAGCCCATCCCGAACAGTTCTTTCGCCGGTTTAATGATAGCCTTTTTATCACGATCCTTGACGCTGACAACCACCAACTGCTTATCGCTGGGTGGATCGGGATTCGGCAGTATCATGCCTGCACCCGCCTGCGACTTGGCGTAGGCACGCCCGAAATCCGTATCGATTCCCATCACCTCGCCGGTCGAGCGCATTTCCGGTCCAAGAAGAATATCGACACCGGAAAATTTCACGAACGGCAATACCGCCTCTTTGATGGACAGATGCTCCACCGTGGGCCGGTCCGGAAGATTGAACGACGCCAACGATTTACCCGCCATAATCTTGGCGGCGATCTTCGCCAACGGCACGCCCGTCGATTTGCTCACAAACGGAACCGTGCGCGAGGCACGTGGATTCACTTCGAGAATGTAAACCTGCTCTTCACCGTCCTGGCGAACGACGGCGTATTGAATGTTCATCAGTCCCCGTACTTTGAGCGCTCTGGCCAGCGCCCGGGTCTGTTCACAAAGCCGGTCGATGGTCTCTTCTTTCAATGTTTGGGGGGGGAGTACGCAGGCGCTGTCCCCGGAATGAACTCCGGCATACTCGATATGCTCCATGATCCCGCCGATGTACACGTCCTTGGAATCCGACACGGCGTCGACATCGACCTCGATAGCGTTTTCCAGAAATCGATCGACGAGAATCGGATGTTCGGGAGAAGCAGCGACAGCCCGTTCCATATAAGTCGAAAGGCTTGGCTCATCGTATACGATCTCCATCGCCCGACCACCCAGCACATAAGAAGGTCGAACCAGCACCGGATAACCGATCTGCGCCGCAATCTCTATCGCCCCTTCGACCGTCGTTGTCGTTCCGTTGGGCGGCTGCTTGATCCCCAATTCTTCGATCAACACACCGAACCGTTTCCGGTCTTCGGCCAAGTCGATACTGTCGGGAGACGTGCCAAGAATCGGAATCCCGGCCTGCTCGAGTGGAACAGCCAGTTTCAAGGGAGTTTGCCCGCCGAACTGAACGATCACGCCCTTCGGTTTCTCCATCTCGATAATGTTCATCACGTCTTCAAACGTCAGGGGTTCGAAATAGAGGCGGTCGGCAGTGTCGTAGTCCGTGGAGACGGTTTCGGGATTGGAGTTAACCATAATGGTCTCGTAACCGAGTTCTTGGAGCGCGTACACGGCGTGGACACAGCTATAATCGAACTCGATTCCCTGCCCGATGCGATTGGGACCGCCGCCGAGTATGACGATCTTCTCTTTATCGCAATCCCGAACTTCGTTTTCGCTTTCGTAGGTAGAGTAATGATACGGTGTAAACGCTTCGAACTCCGCCGCGCAGGTATCGACGGTTTTAAAAACGGGGCGGACGTCCAGCCGTTCGCGAAGCTCTCGAATCTTCGCCTCGGTCGTTCCCCACAATTCCGCCAGCTGCCGGTCGGAAAAACCGTACTGCTTGGCTTCAAGCACGATGCGTTTAAGTTCGTTTTCTTTCATCAGTCTCTTATCAATTAAACCGATCCGAGGGGTTATATAAATTCAGTGTTATGCAAACAAGTCCCCTCTCCTAAGGGAGAGGGAAGGTCTTTTTATTTAAAACCTTTTCAATACTATCTATTCAAATTTGTTAGACCCTAAATCCTATACCCTAAACCCTGTTTTATAAAAATGACTGCACATCCGGCCGCATCTGCGTCAGTCGATCCTCCATCCATACAATTTCCGCCATGTTGGTCAGGAACCAGGGATCGATCTTCGAATAATCGAATATTTCATCCACTGTCATACCGATTTGAAACGCATATCGGACCGTGAAAATACGTTCCGGAGTCGGTGTTCTCAATTTGGCAATGATCTCATTCCGTAATTGGGAATCGGAGGGATCGCGGTAATGCGGGTGGGAAGAATCGTCGAAAATGTATTTATCTTTTCCATCGCACCCCAAACCGAACCGGTCGGTTTCCAGCGACCGCAATCCTTTCTGAAGTGCTTCCTTAAATGTGCGCCCAATCGACATCGCCTCGCCCACCGATTTCATCTGCGTTCCCAACGTTGGATCGGAGTTGGCGAATTTCTCAAAAGCCCAGCGGGGAATCTTGACCACACAATAATCAATCGTTGGCTCGAACGAAGCGGGCGTTTTTTTCGTAATATCGTTTGGAATCTCGTCCAGCGTATAACCGACAGCCAACTTGGCGGCGATTTTCGCAATGGGAAAGCCTGTGGCTTTGGAAGCCAGCGCCGAGCTGCGCGACACACGGGGATTCATCTCGATCACAACCATGCGCCCGTCATCGGGATTAAGGGCGAACTGCACATTCGAACCGCCGGTCTCCACGCCGATTTCGCGCATGATAGCGATAGAGGCGTCGCGCATGGCCTGATATTCCTTATCGGTCAGGGTTTGTGAGGGCGCGACTGTGATGCTGTCACCCGTGTGAACTCCCATCGGATCGAAATTCTCGATGGAACAGACGATCACGACGTTGTCCGCCAGATCGCGCATTACCTCCAACTCGAATTCCTTCCAACCAAGAACGGACTCTTCGATCAGAACGGTGTTGACGGGGCTCATCTCAAGCCCCCACTTCACCACATCTTCGTATTCTTCACGGTTGTAGGCCGTTCCCGCCCCGGTTCCTCCGAGAGTGAACGAAGGCCGGATGATTGCCGGAAATCCAACCCGTTCAATGATTTCCAACGCATCGGCGATGTTTCCCGCTTGGCCGCTCTTCGGGACTTCCAATCCGATTGATTTCATTGCGGCTTTGAATTCGTCACGGTCTTCGGCTTTGTTGATCGATTTCAGATTGGCCCCGATCATCTCGACATTGTATTTATCCAGAACGCCGTTTTTCGCAAGCGTCACGGCTGTATTCAACGCGGTCTGACCGCCGAGTGTGGGAAGTAGGCAATCGGGACGTTCAACCTCGATAATTTTTTCCACTACTTCGGGGATGATGGGTTCGATATAGGTGCGGTCGCCGGTTTCGGGATCGGTCATGATCGTGGCGGGATTACTGTTGATCAGCACCACTTCATACCCCTCCTCACGAAGAGATTTGCATCCCTGCGTACCCGAATAATCAAACTCACACGCCTGCCCGATCACGATCGGACCGGAACCAACGATCAATATTTTATGTATATCCGTTCGGCGAGGCATATTATGCGTAAATCCTATTCAGTGTCCCCTCTCCCTCTGGGAGAGTAAATCGCGTCGCGCCATAGGCGGACACGATGGCTTTTAGGGTGAGGGGGGGAATGCAATAACGTATTGATTATTCTATGATTGGTTCAATCCAAAAAACCCTGAACCCTATTGCTCCCTCATCATGGCGATGAATTTATCGAAATGATGCGTCGAATCGTGAGGCCCTGGCGATGCTTCCGGGTGATATTGAACCGAGAAACACCGCTTTTCCTCACACTCCAAACCTTCCACGGTCCGGTCATTCAAGTTGATATGGGTTACACGAACACGGTCCGGATCGAAGCCATCCATATCCAGACAAAAACCATGATTCTGTGACGTAATATCGATCTTACCGGACTCGATATGCTGGACCGGTTGATTTGCGCCCCGATGTCCGAATTTCAGTTTATAGGTCTTGCCCCCCAAGGCTAGCCCCAGAATCTGATGTCCTAGGCAGATTCCGAAAATCGGTTTTTGGCCCAGTAGATTTCGCACCGTTTCGATCGCATAAGTCACGGGTTCGGGGTCGCCCGGCCCGTTCGAGAGAAAGATTCCGTCCGGTTCCAGCGCCATAACCTCATCCGCCGTGGCCGTGGCCGGGAGCACATGCACTTCGCTTACACGCTCAGCTAAATGGCAAAGAATATTGTACTTAATCCCAAAATCCATCGCCACGACCCGAACCGACGTGCATTCAGGAGGAACCATACCCGTCACTTTATGATAGGGATGAAGCCGATCATTCCAAACGTAAGGTTTATCAGTCGTCACTTTAATCGCCAGATCGGCCCCGGCCATCTGCGGCACAGCGTCCACCTTGGCAAGCAGATCGACTTCGCTCCCCTCATCCAGGCAGATCACACCACGCATCACCCCGTAATTCCTTAACTTACGAACAAGCGCACGCGTATCGATCCCACACAGCCCAACGATGTTCTGAGACTGCATCCACTCTTCCAGGGACATATCGTGACGCCAATTGCTAGGCGTCAAGGATAGTTCCTTGACAATAAAGCCCGATACTTGAATCTTTTTCGATTCAACATCTTCCTGATTGACACCGTAGTTGCCGATAAGGGGATAAGTCATGGTCACAATCTGCCCGTGGTAGGACGGATCGGTCAGGATTTCCTGATAGCCGGTCATGGAGGTATTGAAAACCACTTCGCCGCCGGTCTCTGAAACAGCCCCAAATGCTCGTCCGTGATAGACGCTTCCGTCTTCCAGAACCAGCGCCGCCGGGAGCCGCTTTTTTGGTGTTATGGTGGTGTTCAGCATAGTGAAAATTACATCCGAATCGGGTGTTTTAGTCTCTTATCAATAAAATTGATCGCAAAACGGTCACAAAAATCAAAAAAAACTTTGTGGTGCATGCTTCCACCCTGCTCCGTGAATTGAAGCAGAATGTAGGGTGGAGTCACGCTTTTCGACCCACCATTCCTCACGTATCGATTAATACGAAAACCTGTTTGGTTCCGGCTCTGCTGGGTTAGGTGTTTTGAGAATTGTAGCAGAAAATCGGAGAAACCAATCCCCTGTAAAACGGTGCAGATACGCTCGGCGGAGTATGTCCGTTTGTCCCAATTTTGTCAATACGGGAGGGATTCTTGAGTTGAAAGAAAATAAATAGGGTTAACCCCCATTTCAATAAATTAACATGATATAGTACAATCAATCCACTGCAAAATAACTTAGGATCAACGGAGGAGACGTTCATGGATCGGAAAAAAGAAATCAATCGAAGATCGTTTCTAAGTAAATCCGCCGGGAATGGAGCCGGGCTGTTGGCGGCGGCTCAAATTATCCCCCAGTCGGCATTCGGAGCGAACGACCAAATCGTGATGGGGATCATCGGGCCGGGAGGCCGGGGTCGGGGCGTTATGGGTATGCACATGCGAGAGGGCGTCAAGTTCGCGGCGGTCTGCGATGTGTACGAACCCAACTTGAACCGGGGCCTGGAAATGGCCGAGGAGAACGCCAAAGGCTATACCGACTACCGCAAGTTGCTGGAACAAAAAGATATCGACGCAGTCCTGATCGGTACGGCGGAGCACAACCACGGCGTTCAGGTAATCGACTCGGTCAACGCCGGGAAGGACGCCTATTGCGAAAAACCGATGTGCCACAGCATCGAAGAAGGCAATAAGATGATCGAAGCCGTTCGCGCCACGGACCGGATCGTCCAGATCGGGATGCAGCGACGCAGTGCCCCGTCCGTCCATCAAGCGAAGAAGATCGTCGACGATGGCACACTCGGCAAAGTCCATCTCGTCCGCGCCCAGTGGTTCTGGCAACACCACAACACTCCGCTGAACAACGCGCCCCTGAACAACAAACTGGATTGGGAACGATTCTGTTATCCGCGTCCCGTCATCGATTTCGAGCCGATGAAGTTCCGTTACTGGCGTTACTTCTGGAACTTCTCCGGCGGCAACGTCACGGATCAGGGAACCCACCTCATGGATGTGATTCAATGGTTTATGAATTCGGGAACCCCCAAAGAAGCGGAATGTTTCGGCAAAGTCTTCGAGGCCAAAGGCTCTGAAACGCCCGACACGTTCTCCGCTACCTACGATTACGGCGATTTCATTACGACATGGACCTTGTGCTACAGCAACAGTTACCAAAACGGGTGGACCATCCTCTTCCAGGGAGACAAAGCGACGTTAATTCTCGACGACAAAGGTTTCCGCGTATTTGAAGAACGCTGGCCCGATCATAAAGATAAACCTATGATCGATTTCAAAGGCGGCATCGGTGCACAGCCGCACGTCAAGAATTTCCTCGATTGCGTCAAATCGCGCGAGCAGCCGAACGCCACGGTCGAAGTGGGGCACTGTGCTGTTTCCGGACCCCACCTCGCCAACGTCGCATGGCATGAAAAACAACGAGCGTACCTGAATAAAGACGCGACAAAAGTTCGTTTCAAAGCCTAAACAATTCATATCGGCCTACTTTTTCAGAAAAACGGTTCCGTTCAAATCCTTGACGGCTGGGGAGAATCAAATAACCTTTCTTGTTTAGGCTTAAAGCCAATAACTTAATGTAAGGACGCAAAATGACAGAGACAACCGAAAGAAACTTCCTTCCCGATACGAATATCGAAATTATCAATCCCGATATCCCGCGAGGTGGCTTCAAGCACGTGCTGTTCGACTTCGACGGAACCCTGTCCCTCATTCGGGAGGGCTGGCAGGATGTGATGATCCCCATGATGGTGGATTTCCTGCGTGAAACGGGAACGAAGGAATCGGACGAAAAACTCACGGAAATCGTGAAGGAATTCGTCACCCGTTTAACCGGAAAACAGACCATCTATCAGATGATCGCCTTGAAAGACGAAATCGAAAAACGGGGCGGACAGGCCAAAGAACCGATCGAATACAAACGGATCTATCTCGACCTGCTGTGGGACCGTATCGAAAACCGCGTCAAAGGATTAAAAAACGGAAGTTTAAATCAGAAGGATCACGTCGTGCCCGGCGCTTACGAGCTCGTCGATGCCCTGAAATCGAAAAACGTGACAATGTACCTCGCCAGCGGCACCGACCTCCCTTACGTCCAGGACGAATGCGCAACCCTGAACTTCTCCGTTTGTTTCGGAGATTTTATCTATGGTGCGTTAGATGATTATAAAAATTTTTCCAAGAAAATGATCATCCAGAAAATTTTCAGTGACAACAACCTCTCCGGTTCGGAACTGCTCACTTTCGGCGATGGGTACGTCGAAATCGAAGACACGAAAACAGCCGGAGGATTCACGGTAGGAGTCGCTTCGGATGAAGCGGGCCGGGTGGATGTGGACGAGTGGAAGCGGTCCCGGTTGATCCAGGCCGGGGCCGACCTGATCGTTCCCCATTACCGGGAGTGCGATCAACTGATCGATTACCTGTTCAGCAAGGACTGATTGATTATGCCATTTCCCGCGTTCGATCGAAGCCGTTTACAGATTAAGCCTCTGGCCGAACGGATCCACGATCTCGATTTTTCCGTTATACAGGATTTGGATTCGCCGCCGCCGGATTTCAGCCACGACGCAATCCCCAATATCGCCCAAGCCATCGCCGAGGCCAAGAAAAACGGGCGTCAGGTCATTCTTTCCATGGGCGCGCACGTCATCCGTTCCGGGGTTTCCCGTTTCATCATCGACCTCATGGAAAAAGGGTACATCACCCACGTCGCCATGAACGGCGCGGGACCGATCCACGACTATGAATTCGCGCTGATCGGACAGACCACCGAAAGTGTTGAGAGATACATCAAAACCGGTGAGTTCGGAATGTGGCGGGAAACCGGCAAGATCAACGACGCCGTGATCGAAGGGATTGGCGAAGGAATGGGGATGGGTGAATCGATCGGCCACCGGATCCTCGAAAACGATTTCCCGAATCGCGACGTCAGCATCCTCGCGGCGGGCGTTCGCCTGAACATTCCCGTGACCGTCCATGTCGGTATCGGTTACGACATCATCCACGAACACCCCAACTGTGACGGGGCGGCCTTAGGAGCCGCATCCTACCAGGATTTTCTCATCATGGCTCAATCCGTCAGCGGCCTCGAAGGCGGCGTGTTTCTCAATTTCGGGACTGCCGTGATGGGGCCGGAAGTCTACTTGAAGGCGCTGTCGATGGCGCGAAACGTGGCCCATCAGGAAGGCAAATCAATTCGCCGTTTCACGACCGCCGTTTTCGATCTGCATGAAATTTCCGGCGGAATCCACGACGCCGCGCCGAAGACCGATCCGCGTTATTATTACCGCCCCTGGAAAACGATCCTTGCGCGGACGGTTAAGGATGGCGGAACCAGCTATTACGTCCAGGGATATCATAAAAACACGTTTCCGGCGCTCTATCACGCCGTGACGGCGTTACGCACATAGGAGAATAAATGGACCGCGCGCGCTTACAGGAAATTCTCGGCCGATTCGCCGATCTCCGCATCATGGTGTTCGGCGATTTTTTTCTCGACCGCTATCTTGAAATCGATCCGGCATTGAATGAAATCTCGATCGAAACAGGTAAAACCGCCTATCAAGTCACCGGCAAACGCCCCCAGCCCGGCGCGGCGGGAACGGTTTGCAACAACCTCTGCGCCCTTGGCGTTGGACACCTTTCCGCGTTGACCGTTATCGGCAATGACGGGGAAGGATACGAACTCAAACAAGCACTCACTGCCCGCCATATCGACATCAATCCCGTCATCGTCTCTCCGGATCGTTTCACTCCCACTTACACCAAACCCATGCTCCAACATCCGGATGGCGAAGAGGAATTGAATCGGCAAGACACCAAAAACCGCACAACACTGCCAGAATCGCTGGAAAAGGAACTGGAAAATAATCTACGCGAGTGGATTGCGAAAGTCGACGCCGTGATCCTCGCCGATCAGGTGCAGGAACGGAACTGCGGCGTACTGACCGACCGGTTACGGGATTTTATCGCCGCGCTAGCTGGGGAAAATGCTTCCACGCTGATCTTCGCCGATTCCCGCGAACGTATCGGTGAATTCAGGAACGTCACAATCAAACCGAACCGTTTTGAAGCAGTGCAGGCGGTTCATCCCGTTACGAATGAAGATGTTCCAACTTCGTTAGCGCTCGACAGTGCAGAAACCTTGCGGAAACAAAACGGAAAACCAGTGTTTCTAACATTGGATCGAGAAGGAATCTGCCCCGTTGTCGGAGAATCGCATACGATTTTACCCATCCCACCAGTGACCGGCCCCATCGATATCGTTGGGGCGGGAGACAGTGTCACGGCGGGGATCGTATCCGCCCTGGCTTCGGGAGCCTCACCGGTTGAAGCGTCGATCGTCGGCAACCTCGTCGCATCGATCACGATTCGCCAGATCGGAACCACCGGCACAGCCACACCCCAACAGGTCTTGGAAGCGTTCGAGGCCAACCGGGAACTTTACGAAATGATATCCTGAAAAAGCCATGACTTCATACACCGAATTGTGGCAGTATCGCCGGTTGATCCGGCAGTTGGCGGTTCGCGATCTCAAAGCCCGCTACAAAGTCTCCGTGCTCGGTTTTTTTTGGAGTCTACTGCGGCCGTTATTGACGATCGCCGTTCTGGCCGTCATCTTTTCATATCTCCTCAATTTTAACAGAAAAAGTTACGATGTTCCCTATTTCGTTATCTTGCTGGCCACGTACATGCCCTGGTTCTATTTCTCCTCCGCGCTGCTGGAGGGAGCACAATCGCTGATCTCCAACTCGCATCTCGTACAAAAGGTTTATTGTCCCCGCGCGGTGTTTCCCGCGTCGGTGGTTTTGTCGAATTTAGTCAATTTTGTTTTTTCACTGATCGTTCTTTTTCCAGTGTTGTACTTATTCACTCCCGTCGCACCTACCTGGACGCTTCTTCAACTTCCTTTCGTAATTCTCATTCACACGCTCTTTCTTTTCGGATTATGCCTCGCGGTATCCGTTCTAAAC
>CAZSIZ010000098.1:0-18995 GCA_964606645.1 uncultured bacterium | reverse complement strand
CATCCAATAGGGTTTTCATGTCGGCAAGCGACACAAAAACCCCTATCTATTTGTTCTTATCGTTTGTTTGTTCACAGCCGCTCTTGGTTTTGCGCAGGAGGAAGTTCGGGTTGATATCACCAGTTTCGAGGAAGCCGATACCCACTCGTACTCAGGGACTGACGTGGTCGCTTCATTCGTGGACTGGCCGGAAACGGATCCCATGCCGGTGGAAGGCGAAGCCCTTCTCTACGTCGCTTATGACATTCCCGATCCCTATCCCTGGAACTGGAATCAGCTGAATTTCGCCGATGGCGCAGTCGATCTGACCGGGATGCGTGAAATCCACATGTGGGTCTATTTCACGCCCGAAACGACCGGCGATCTTTCCATCCGGATCGATCTTCCCGGCGGGATCGGTTTGGGGCCTCAAACCGCTCCATCGGCGGGAGAATGGCACGAACTGGTCTGGTCAATCGACCGATTCTCTGCTGAAATAATCAATAATATCACCCATTTCGGCGGCTTCATCGCGCCCGGTTCCGATGGGGCGGCGGGTGAGTTGTATATCGATGAAATTTTTGCGATTCGTCCGGCGGGCATTCCCGAAGTCGAGACCATTCCAGTTTACGGATTCAACGAAGAAGATCCCGACACTCTTCTGCCTGTTGTCTGGGACAACCGCAGCGGTGAAATGCTGATCGGAATGGGCGATGTCGAACCTTCCGAAGGTGAAAATTACGCCGAAGTCGTTCTCGGTGACGGCTGGACCGAAAGCATCCAAACGACTATTGCGATGGAAGCGTTCGACCGTTGGCCGGATGTCGTTGATATTATGATGGACGTTCGTGTGGGAGCGAGTTTCACCGGCACATGGGTCCAATTCGTAGCCGTTATGCAGTCAGGAGTCACCGATGTCGATGATGCGGAAAATGTCAACGACTGGGATCAGAAGCCCGAACAGGGATTCAGTGACGCCCGCGATGAATGGAAAACCTTGGTGTGGCAAGTCGATATGGACCAACATCGAGGCGCATTTGAACAGGAAGGCGGCTGGTTCCAGATTATTCTGACCACGAATAACGCTGGAGATCAGGCGGGCAATATCGTCTACCTGGATAATTTCCGGGTCGGCGCCGCGATCGTCACTCCCGTCGCCGATTGGAGCCTATATTAAATTTGCCGAGTTGTTTTCTATTTTGAAACTAAAAAGGAGCAGGCTGCTGTCGAGTGGCCTGCTCCTTTTTTGATGGAGTTTCGTAGAATCGAAACCGCTCTATTCAGCGTATTCACCCTTAATCTGAACCGCTCCGAAAGGAATGCACTTTTTCAGCGCGGATTTCAAGTCGGAAGGAAGATAGTCTTCATCGATTTCGGTGGCGATATCGCTTCCGATTTCAAGCCCTTTCGCAACTTCGCTTCCCGCCTCGTACTTGGTGATCAGCGCTTCGCCATAGAAGAATTTGTCGAGGAGAAAGCGTCCGTTCAAAACGCATAACATCGGATTGTCACCATCTTCGTTGATTAAGAGGATCAAGATGGCCTTGCGCGAAAATAATCCGGCAAACTCATATTCCTTCTTCTGAGCATAGAACAGATGTTTGATCGAACTTTCTCCATCTTCGTTGCTCGTTTTTCCTTTGACGGTTCCTTCGGTGTCTATCGAAAACTTGATATCGAATTCGATATCGTTGGTCCCGAATTCGGAAAGAATCGTGGCGACGCCTTTTCCCTTCCAGGTAAACGGCGGCTCGACGTCCTGGGCCATACCCGCCATCCCAAACAACACGATCGCGGCCAAAGCCAGTCCCATAATGCGTACAGTGCGTTTCATCGTTCGTATCTCCTTTTTTATTGAAATAATGACTGGAGGATTTCCCTCCTTTTTCCGTGTTATAACAAAAAAATTCACTTCCGTATACGGTTTTAACTCAAACCAAACCGTGTTTAATTAATAATTGTGATTCTCGCAAAATCATGAACAAACGGTGTATGAACTAGAGCGAAGCGTCTGATTTAAGTATCATCGTTATGATAACCTATCGACCGAATGAGGTACATGAACGATGAAAACGATCCGTATCGCACTTCTTGTAATTATTGTTACCCTATCCGTTCAACCGATTTTCGCGGCTGATTGGCCCACGTACCGCGCCGATGCGGCCCGTAGCGGATATTCCTCTGAGAATCTCCCCGAAAAACTGACGGTGCATTGGACCCTGCATCCTCACAATTCCCCCCAGCCCGCGTGGCAGGCTCCCGATACGCGGATGCCTTTCGATTATGCCTATCACGCGGTGGTTTCGGACGGCTTGCTGTTTTACGGCAGTTCGGCGGATTGTGCAATCCATGCCCTGAATACTTCGACGGGCGACGAACGCTGGTTATTCATTACTGATTCGCCGGTCCGCTTTGCCCCGGCGATTTGGAAACAGCGCGTTTATGCCGTCAGTGACGACGGGGTGCTGTATTGCCTTTCCGCCCCCGATGGACGCCTGCTCTGGAGCAAACGCGGCGGTCCTGACGAGCGGATGATCCTGGGGAACGACCGCATGGTCTCGAAATGGCCCGCAAGGGGCGGCCCGGTAATCGTGGACGGAATTCTCTACTTCGCCGCCAGAATCTGGCCCTCGGAAGGGATTTATCTCTACGCGCTGGACGCAGACACGGGAGAAACGGTTTGGCTCAACGATTCGTCCGGCGGGATCGAAATGGACCAGCCTCACGGCACTGCCAGAGCGAAAAGCGGTGTTTCCGCGCAGGGGCACATCGCGGTGACCGATGACCGGCTGCTGCTTCCGACAGGGCGAGCCGTTCCCGCTGGATTCAACCGATCCGACGGGGCGTTCCAATATTTCCATCTTCAATCCAACCAGGCCACCGGCGGATCGTCTATCGTGGCTGGAGACGAGTTCTTTTTTAACAACGGAGTTGCGTTTAAAACAGCTGCGGGTGAGAAACATCTTTCGGTTAAATCCAAAGCAACCGCTCTGACACCTCAGGGGATTGTTCTGTCTGGGAACGGAAAAGTGGGGGTATACAAATGGGTTGAAACCGGGAAATATGATAAGAAGGGGAAATTATACAATTTTAAAGATCTACATTGTGTTCGTTCATCCGAAATCGAGGGTTCGGACGTTTCTCTGATCGTCGCGGGAGAGACGATTGTGCTGAGTGGACGGAATTCCGTCACCGCCTTCGATCTTAACACGCTGAAGGAAAAATGGACGGCGGAAGTGGACGGTATACCCTACGGGCTGGCCGTTGCGGACGGACGTCTTTTTGTCAGCACCGACCGAGGCAGTATCACCTGTTTTGGAGAACCTCGAAATTCGTCTCCAGCGATTCTTCGCGCGAAAATCGATTCGAATCCCTACGGGAAGAACGCTTTGTACGCCCAAGCCGCGAAAAGCATCATCGAAAAGACGGGCTTGAGGGAAGGATATTGCCTGGACCTAGGCTGTGGAGACGGGGCGCTGGCTTACGAATTGGCTAAACGAACCAACCTGACGATCTACGCCGTCGATTCCGATAAAAGCAACGTCGAAGCGGCTCGTGAAAGATTGATGAAGACCGGTCTTTACGGAACGCGGATCACCGTCCATCACGCCGATCTGAATTCAACCCATTATCCTAACTATTTCGCGAATTTGATCGTTTCGGGCCGTTCGGTTCGTGAAGGGGAAAACTCCGTTCCGAAAGAAGAACTGCTCCGCCTGCTTCGTCCTTACGGGGGGATCGCTTGTTACGGCTCACCGGATGATTTTTATATCGAAAAGCGCGGGGCGCTGGATGGCGCGGAAAACTGGACCCACCAATATGCCGATCCCGCCAATACGCTCTGTTCGGACGATCGTCTGGCGCGGGGGCCACTCTCGATGCTCTGGTTCCGGGACACAGACCAGACGATGCCGCAGCGTCACGGGCGAGGTCCGGCTCCATTGGTCTGTAACGGACGCATGTTTGTGGAAGGAACTCACGCTTTGCGCGCTTTGGACGCCTATAACGGCCGACCGCTTTGGGAATATCCCCTGGAAAACATCCTCATCGAGTACAGCCAGGATCACCTGATGGGCACGGCGGGAACCGGCAGCAATTTCTGCGTGTCGGACGACAGCGTTTACGTGCGCCGCGATGACTATTGCCTTCGGATCGATGCGGCGACGGGGGAAAAACTCGATACGTTCAAACTTCCTTATGGTGAGAAAGGCGTCTGGGGGTATATCGCGTACAACGACGGCACACTGTTCGGTTCCATCTCCGATACGGATCACATCGTTAAATGGCGCTACATTAAAGGCACAATGGGAACTCAGTACACCGAGTCGTCCGACCTGTTCGCGCTCGACGCCAAGACCGGTGCACCCAAATGGATTTTCTGGGCCAACGATTCCATCCGGCACAACACGATCGCTATCGGCGACGGAAAGGTATACCTGATCGATCGTCCGATTGCGGAAATCGATAAGATCGATTTCGATCGAGCAAAACGTCGGGGTGAGAAAATCATCCACCCCTCCGGACGGCTGATCGCACTCGACCAAACGACGGGGAAGGAAATCTGGCAAAAACGAAATGATATCTATGGAACCATGCTGGCGCTCAGCGTGGAACACGATGCGCTGTTGATGACCTACCAGTCAACCCGCTTTCAACTCGATTCCGAAGCGGGTGGACGTATGACTGCGTTCCGGGCGTCCGATGGCGAACGGCTGTGGGATAACCGCGAGAAATATGCTTCCCGGCCGTTAATCAATGGCCGCACGATCTACGCACAGCCAAGCGCCTGGGATTTGCTCACCGGAAAGAAAAAGGATTTTTCGTTCGCACGCTCGTATGGCTGCGGTACGTTGGCCAGCGCGGAAAACCTGCTCGTGTTTCGTTCCGCTACACTGGGCTACCGCGACTTGCAGCACGATAACGAGACCATCAACTATGGTGGAATCCGCCCTGGATGCTGGATCAATACGATTCCGGCGGGGGGCTTAGTTCTCATGGCTGATGCCGCCAGCGGGTGTCGGTGCAGCTATCTTATTCAGGCTTCGGCTGCGCTGATTGCGGAGAACTAATATTAGGATTTTGGGATTTTTTGCTGGTCGAAGAAGAAGGGGCTGTGGCTGAATTGTTTTGAGATTAGGATCGGGGGGATTTCTTTGATGAAACGGGATGGGGTACGCTTGGTTTTTCTTCCGAATTTCGTTCGTGTTTCCGTTAGGCTGAGGGTTAAGTGCCGCCTCGCCCGTGTGATTCCGACGTAGCAGAGGCGGCGTTCCTCGTCTATCGGCTCGCCGCCGTTGAGCGAGCGGCCGTGGGGCAGCAAGTCTTCCTCCATGCCGCATAGGAACACGTATGGAAACTCAAGGCCTTTGGCGCTGTGGAGTGTGACGAGAAGCACGGCGTTGTCGGGGCGGCGATTCTTTTCCCGCCCGGAATCCGGTTCGTCCCCCAGCGAGATGGAATCGATGAATCCGGTCAGCGTCGGACGCTTTTCCTGCTCGCTATAGGCGGAGGCGGCCGACACTAACTCTTCGACGATATCGATTTTCATCTTGGCCATAGTCGCATCTTCGTTGACTCGTTCGAGTTCTTCACGGTAGCCGGAACGCTCGATCGCCGTTCGCACGACGGCGGGGATGTCGCCCTGTTTTTCACTATTACGTATGTCGTTTACGATCTCGACGAACGAACGGATTCCGTGAAGCGCCTGTTTGCTGATAGAGGAATTGCCCTCCACCCGGCACAGGGTATCGAGCAGGCTTCGTTTTCGGCGATCCGCCTCTTCGGTTAGATGCAGGATGGAGTTGTTTCCAATGCCCCGGCGGGGATAATTCAGTATACGCAGTAAACTGAGGTCGTCGCGAGGATTGATGGCGGCGCGTAGGTAGGCGACGATGTCCTTGATCTCCTTGCGCTCGAAGAATTCGTAGCCACCTACGACGATGTAGGGGATTTGGTTGACGCGAAAGACGCTCTCCAACGCGCGGGATTGCACGTTGCTGCGGTAGAGCACGCTGAAATCCGACCACTTGGCTTTGGTCTTTTCCTGAATGGTCTTGATGCGGAAAGCGATGGTTTGGGCCTCGTCGTTTTCGTCTTTGGCGAGAAAGGCGTCGATGTTTTTTCCTCTCGCGCGTCGGGTCCAGAGTTTTTTCTTCTGACGTTTGACGTTGTTTTGGATGACGTGATTGGCGGCGTCGAGGATGACCTTGGTGGAGCGGTAGTTTTCCTCCAGTTTCACGGTCTTGGCTCGAGGGTAATTCTTCTCGAATTCGAGTATGTTCCGAACCTCGGCTCCCCGCCAGCCATAGATGCTTTGGTCGTCATCACCGACGACGCAGATATTACATTGCGGTTTTGTCAGCAGCGACGTTAGTAGGAATTGGCCGTGGTTGGTGTCTTGATACTCGTCCACCAGGATGTGTTGAAACAAGGTCTGGTAGTGCTTTCTTGTGTCTTTATGTTTTTTCAGCAATTGAATGGGAAGCAGAATCAAGTCGTCGAAATCGACAGCCTGGCAGGCCCGTAACGCCTGCTGGTAGTTTTCGTAAAAACTGGGCAGCACGTCGTCGTATTTGTCGTTGTACAGTCGGAAATCATTCTTTCCTGAGATTGAATGATTCTTGTGATCGCTGATACGGGTGAGAATGATTCCCGTGTCGAATTTTTCCCGTTTCATGGGATGCTCGTGGATCAGGGTGCGGATGAGCGCATGTTGGTCGCCTTCGGCGTAGATGGAGAAATCGCGGCGGTATTTTAAGTGATGGATGTGCTGGCGCAGAATCTTCAGACCCAGTGAGTGGAAGGTGCTGAGCGTGACGCTTTCGGCCTTCTTCCCGATCAGTTTCGCAAGCCGCTGACGCATTTCGTTGGCGGCTTTGTTGGTGAAGGTGACGCCGAGGATGTTTTCGGGTTTGATTTTCCGCTTGTTGATGAGGTGGGCGATGCGGTAGGTGATGACGCGGGTTTTGCCGCTTCCCGCGCCTGCCAGCACGAGGAGGTGTTCCACCGCAGCCTTCTGACGGGTGTTTAATGTATCTTTCTTCTTAAGCAATTACTATCCCTCAACCGGTGTTTCGTTCACAAGAATAAAAATTGAGAAAAAAGATATTACTGCACTTCAATCGATGAATGAATCCCTGGGTATGGTTAATCCGCGAATTTTTTTTCGTTTTACATTTTTAGCAAACAAATCACTCTTTTAAGTATTTTGCGATACCGTCGAGGAACATTTGTACGGATAGGGCTACCAGCAGCATTCCCATCAATCGCGCCATGGCTACCAGTCCCCGTTGTCTCAATAGTTTGTGGAAGAAGGTCGAGGAGAGGAGCACAACCGAACAGATCGACCAGGAGGCGAATACCGCGATCAGCCAATCCAAGAATCGGTCCGGCTCCGAGCGGGCCATCAAGGATAACGCCGCCAGCGTCGATGGCCCCGCAACGAGAGGGATCGCCAGTGGGACCACAAACGGTTCCCCCTCGATCGGATCGCCGATCAGACCGCCTTCCGATGGGAAAATCATCCTCAACGCAATTAAAAAGAGAACGATCCCTCCGGCAATGCTGATCGATTCCTGGCGGAGATTCAAGAAATCTAAAATATATTGTCCCAGAAACAAGAAGACGAGAAGAACGATCAAGGCGAAAAGCAACTCGCGCATTAAGACACGGTGACGGCGTTCGGGGGCGACGTCTTTCAAGACGGAGATAAACGTCGGGATGTTCCCGATGGGATCCATGATTAAGATCAGCATGATCGTTGCGGAGAGGGTATCCATCGTATTACCTTTATCGTTATTATAGGAATCAATAAACGTTACAGCCGCCAGGGATCGCGCATGGGGCGGGAGAGCATCCAATTGGCGGCGGGGTCGTCGATGAAACGCTCACGGTCCGGGTTCCATTTCAGTTTGCGGCCCAGCTGCATGGAGATGTGGCCGATGTGCGCGATGGAGATCGTGCGGTGTCCGATTTCTGCCGGGGCGTAGCACGGTTTGCGCGATATGATTCCGTCGAGGAAATTGCGTTGCTCGCCTTCGGGGCACGTGTAAAGTCTCGTTTCGCCTTCTTCGATTTTGGAATCCAGAATCGACTTCGAACTCGCTTCCAAAGGTGCGCGCCAGCCCCGGTTTCCGATCCAGCCATCCGATCCTTCAAAGCGAAGCGCCGGGCTTCGTGACGAAATTATTAATTTGACCCCGTTGGCGTACTTGCATTCGATGCGGTAGCCGGTGGCCGTGTCGTAGAGGCCTTCTTTCGGGAAGATTCCCCGCCCGTCCACCTCGATTGGGCCTGTGCGTTCGGTATCGTTCGCCCACTGCGCCAGGTCGATCATGTGTGCGCCCCAATCCGTCAACTGTCCGCCAGAATAATCGAGAATCCAACGGAAATTCCAATGACAGCGCGCCGGACAGTAAGGCGCTTCCGGGGCCTGGCCCAGCCAAAGATTGTAATCGAAGCCATCGGGAACTGGGCAGGATTCCATACCGGCTTTATGGATGGAGTGGCCACTGGGGAGATCGACGTAGATCGTGTGAAGTTTGCCAATCCGGCCATTACGCACGAGTTCGCACATTCGGTGGTATTCGACGACGGAACGGTTCTCAGACGCCGTCTGGAAGATTCGGTTGTGTTTCTCGATTGTGTCGCTCAGCACACGGCCTTCGTTGACCGTCAGCGTCAGCGGCTTTTCACACATCACATCCTTGCCCGCTTTGGCGGCCACGATCGAGGGGATGACGTGCCAGTGATCGGGAGTTGCGTTCATGACCGCGTCGATATCGTCACGGGCGATGAGTTCACGGAAATCGTTGTAGTCGTCACAACCTTTATAGGTTCCTTGCGGAAATTTCTCGGCGTAACGCTCTTCGATCAACGCCTTCGCATTTCGGCGGCGCTTCCGGTCCACGTCACAGACGGCAACGATCTGGCAGTCTGGTTCGGGTAGAAACCGCTTGATGTTGCGGTTCACTCCATGATCGCCGGTTCCGATGATCCCCAGCGTGATGCGATCGCTGGGAGCGGCGGTTTGATCGCGTCCCAAGGCGGATGAAGGGATTACATACGGCGCGGCGGTGGTTCCTATCGCGGTCAATACGGCTCGGCTTAAAAAGCGGCGGCGTGAGAGATTGGGTTTCGATTTCATCATCCGATCCTCGCATTCAGCATTCAATTCATGCAGGGTTGAACTCACTGCGAATCGCGACTTTCATCTTCCCACAATTTTTCGGTTAGGGCAAGGATATTGCCGATGGACGATGGCGAAAGCGTGATTTTCTTTTGTTGCTTTATCGCAGGATAGGAAGTACAATTCGATCATCGACGAAAGTTGGGGAGAATACGCTGATGCCGCTGCCGAAAGAGAACGGGCGATTTACCTATCACGATTACGAGACCTGGCCGGACGACGAGCGTTGGGAACTGATCGATGGGGTGGCTTATAATATGTCGCCGGCGCCAAGCCTGAAGCACCAGGATATTGCTGGAAATATCTATCTTGCTTTGCGAAATGCGCTCGACGGAAAACCGTGCCGTGTGTTTGTGGCTCCGACGGATGTCTTAATTTCCGAATACGATGTTGTTCAGCCTGACGTGCTGGTGGTCTGCGATCCGAAGAAACTGACGGACAAGAACGTCCAGGGCGCGCCCGATCTGGTGATTGAAGTGCTGAGTCCCGCCACGGCGAAGAAAGACCGGTGGGACAAAAAGAGACTCTACGAAAAACACGGCGTGCGCGAATATATCCTGGCCGATCCCGAAGGGCGGTACGTGGAACGCTACCTTCTTGGAGAAGACGGTTTGTTCGACCGTGGGAAGGTTTTCGACTCCAAGGCAGAGTTGAAACTTGTCAGTATTGAAACGATTACCATTCCGCTTTTGGACGTATTCGAAACCGATGAACCGCCGTCTTGAACGCCACTGCCGATCTCGCCCTTTCTTAATCATTATGCGATACTAGAATATCGAAACTCATTTTTTCATGAGGAGGTTATCATGAAACTTTTCACCATTGCTTGCTGTTTGATCGTGTTAGTCGTGTGCGGTGCGGGGGCGTCGATGCGTTGCGAACCCATCGATCTGGAGAAGCGGACCGTGCGGTTGATCTACGAGATCGAAGACACGATGGAAGGCAACCGTGTATTCATTTTTCCCCAAGGCGGATTGATTCACGACGCCACCCGTGGGGAGATCGACGTTGAATCGGTTTTCGACGTGACGGCCAAACAGGAACTGGATTACGAAATCACGAGGACCGCGAAAACCGGTCAGCCTCAAGTGAAAATTACTTACGCCAAACCTCTCGCTGCCGGGCAGAAACGAGTGCTGCAAATATCCGTCATCGTGCGACTACCCGAATCACAGCTGCGGTTCGACGGTCAGGAACGCTATACGTTTGCGTATGAAACCAGCCACGCTTTCGAGTTCATCGTGCCCACGGGGCATTACGTCGTCTATTCCAACCAGCCGGTTTTCCTTTTTGAAAAAGGGCCGAACATCATCCTCCAGCAGTTGGACGAGAATTTGCGGAACATCGTGATTCAAATCCGCCCACTGCCGGAGTGAGGTTTCATTATTCCATCGATCCCACTCAGCCGAGTGTTTTCACTATGAAGGAGTATTACGACAGATGTACGATGTGATCGTGGTGGGCGGGGGACATGCCGGTTGCGAGGCGGCAGCGGCGGCGGCTCGGATGGGCTGCCGGACCGCTTTGCTGACGTTCGATCCCGGTAAACCGGCATATATGTCCTGCAATCCCGCTATCGGGGGAGTCGCCAAGGGGCAACTGGTGCGCGAAATCGACGCGTTGGGCGGGATCATGGCTCATGTGGCCGACCGGGCGGGGATTCATTTTCGGGTGCTCAACTCCTCCAAGGGACCGGCGGTTCGTTCGCCACGCGCGCAGTCGGATCGTGAACGATACAGCCAATATATGAAAGAACGCTTGGAGAAAATCGACGGACTTGATTTGCTGGCTGGAGAGGCCGCTTGCGTTCATATCGAAAACGGACAAGTGACCGGCGTTTCGGATCGGGAGAATAACCGGCTGGAGGGGCGAACCGTCATTCTGACGCCGGGTACCTTTCTAGGCGGCTTGATGCATTTCGGTCTCGACACGCAGCATGGTGGACGGATCGACGACAGCGCCGCGCAGGCTCTGGCGGATAATCTCCACGCGCACGGGTTTCCATTGGGGCGGTTGAAGACGGGAACCCCGGCGCGGTTGAGGCGTTCGAGTATCGATTTTTCCTCGCTCGAAGCACAGCCCGGCGACGAACCTCCCCTGCCCTTTTCGTACCATCCTGAGACCCAAATTGAGAACCAAATCTCCTGCTATTTGACTCGCACGACCGAGGTGACCCATCAGACGATCCTCGAAAATCTGGATCGGTCTCCACTCTACACGGGTAAGATTACAGGTGTCGGACCGCGATACTGCCCGTCGATCGAGGATAAGGTCAAGCGCTTTCCCGATAAGAAATCCCATCAGGTTTTTCTCGAGCCGGAAGGCGTCGAGAGCGATCTCGTCTACCCCAACGGGATTTCGACCAGCCTGCCGGTGGACGTGCAGGAAAAGTTTATCCGAACGATTCCCGGACTGGAAAACGCGGAGATCGTCAAGCCGGGGTATGCGGTGGAGTATTTCTATTCCGATCCGACGGACTTGTATCCCTGGCTGGAGAGCAAGCGGGCGCGGGGGCTGTATATGGCGGGGCAGATCAACGGCACATCCGGCTATGAGGAGGCGGCGGCGCAGGGGCTGATGGCGGGGATCAACGCGGCGCTGCGTCTGCGAGGGGACGAACCGTTTATCCTGGGGCGCGACCAGGCTTACATCGGGGTGCTGATCGACGATCTGGTGACCAAGGGGACCGAGGAACCTTACCGGCTCTTCACCTCGTCCGCCGAGTACCGGCTGCTGTTGCGGCAGGATAACGCCGACTTTCGGCTGACCGAGTTCGGGTATGGGATCGGGCTGGTTCCGCGCGCTTGGCATGAGGAGGTGCTGGGATGGAAACGTCAGGTGTCGGAGTTATGGGATGAACTGACTCGGCGCGTGATCACTCCCGATGAGGGGGTGCGGGAACTGCTCGGTGAGTTGAACCTGGGGGAAATCTCGCATCCGACGAAATTATTGCATATACTACGCAGAGCGAATATGACCGCCTGGGAGTTATCGCGGTTTGGGGTGGACCTATCTGGTCGGCATCCCAGAGCGCTTGAGCAACTTGAGATCGAGACCAAGTATGAGGGATATATCGAACGGCAGTTGAAGCAGATCGAAGAGGACAAGAAAGCCGACCGGCGGCGTATCCCGGAGGATTTCGATTACGGGGCACTCGGCGGATTACGGAACGAGGCGCGGGAGAAATTCGAGCGAATGCGTCCAGCCACAGTAGGCCAAGCCTCCCGCATCCCCGGTATCGTCCCCGCTGATATTACGGTACTATGGGTAGGCATTCTCAAGCGGCATAAGGAAGATTCCGTTGCGTAATCGGTAATTTTTTTATAATAAAGTAGAATCAAACCGCCACCGAGGAGAATTATATAATGCAGTTAGAATCTAATCGTGAGATTGAAGAGCGGAATGTATGGAAATCGTTCCTTTTCAACATCAGTTCTGTTGTTGGAATCTTTATCATCGGAATATTTATCGGTTTGTTTTTAAGAAATCGAGAACTAATTGAAAATGAAACCATTCACCGATCACGCGCTCATTTAAAAAACATTATTCTCACCCGGAATTGGAACTCCCGATACGGAGGAGTGTATGTGGAAAAAACCGAAGGAGTGGAATCCAATCCTTACTTGGAAAAACCCGATATCGTCATGGCGGACGGCACGGTCTACACCATGAAAAATCCAGAATTGATGGCCCGCGAAATTTCTGAATTTGCAGTCGAAGATGGAATGTTCACGTTTCATATCAGCAGTTTAAAACCCTTGAATCCAAACAATCTACCCGATGAATTCGAGAAAAAAGCGCTGCTGATGTTTGAACGTGGAGAGACCGAATATTTTGAAAAAATAGATAGAGAAAATCAAACGATTTTTCGTTATATCGCACCGATCGTAGTCGAAGGAAGTTGTTTGGAATGTCATGAAAAACAAGGCTATCAAGTCGGCGATATTCGCGGTGGAATCAGTGTTTCTTACGATATAACAAATATAGATAAATCGTTGAAACGAAACACTTTTTTAATCATTGTTGTCGGTCTTTTCTCTCTGGTTCTCCTGCTTGGAGCCATCTATCACTATACGTTTGTATTGATGAAGCGGTTGAATACCTTGAAACGGAATTTAGAAATATTGACCGTTACCGATCCGTTGACCCAGATCTACAACCGGCGGTATTTTTTCCAAAAATTACAGGAGGAATTTCAGCGGGCAAAACGATATTCAAACTCGCTAAGTTGCCTGATGATCGATCTGGATCATTTTAAAGATGTCAACGACTGCTACGGCCATCAAGCGGGAGATATCGTTCTGCAAAATGTATCGAAAATCTTGAAGGCGAATATCCGTGACACGGATACGCTTGCCCGATACGGGGGAGAGGAATTTGTCGTTCTCCTGCTGGAATCGGATCGAGAAAATACATTATTGGTAGCGGAAAAATTAAGACAAATAGTAGAAGAAATGGAAATAGAAACTTGTGGGGAATCTTCGATTCGAGTGACACTCAGTATCGGGACATTTACTCTCACCCCAGAGCGATTTAGCGACGTTCTTGAAATCGATCAATTCGTTGGATATGCGGATAAAGCGCTGTTGAAAGCAAAACAAAACAATCGCAATCGCGTTGAGGTTTACGAACTTGAATAAATGAATCCCGTTCCGAAAATATCTGCCAATCATCTACTTTTCTGGAAAGTTCGCACGTGAGAGAATTAAATCAATTCAACTTTTTTCATTGGATTCCTGGAGTTGCGCTTATGCTTACGCTTTGTCATGCTTCCGCCTGCGCGGGGGAACTGGCGGTTCGGGATTTTTCATTCGAGGGGATCCTCGGTTCGCAGGGGACTGGTATCGAGCGGGTTGAGAAGAATCATTTTAAGGTGACGTTGGGACATGCACCTGAGCATACGGATTGGAATAATAAACTGCAATTTACGATTCGACGGAACGCGAAAGGGAACTCGCTTCGGCTCGACGTGGTCTTCAATGGGGGGGACGCTTATATCTTCAACGAATATTTCCATTCGTGGTCCTACGACGGTAAGAATTGGACACCGATTCAGTGGGAACGTCACTCGAAAGACTCGAAGCTCGGCGATTCCCTGCTCTTTCCTGAATTTACTCAGGACACCGTTTACGTGGGGCATCAGGTTCCGATGTCTTATGAGGATATGGTGGAACTGACCCGGCAGTGGGAACGAAGTTCGTTCGTCACCGTGCGCACGCTCGGCCAGTCGCTGGGGAAACGCAACCTTTACCGGCTGACTGTCACCGATCCCGAATCCCCTGTTGCCGAGTCACGGCGCTGGGTTCATTACTTTTCCAACCAACATCCCGGCGAGCATAACTCGCAGTGGCGGATGGCGGGTGCGATCGACTGGCTGCTGAGCGATGAAGCCGCCGACGCGCGCCGGCGAAGTATCAATCATTTTGTGCTGATGATGAGTCCCGACGCGCCGTCGCAGGGGTGGTACCGGGTCAACGCGCAGGGCGTCGATATGAACCGCTCCTATTTTCCCGGCGGATCCGATCCGGAGAAGCAGGCGCACGAAGCGTACATCTATCAGAAAGACCTGGAAGCCCTGATGCGCTCGGATATGCCTGTAACCGATCTGTGGAGCATGCACACCTGGGGCGGGATCGTGGAACCGATCTGCGTGCCGGGGCCGGAAATGGGGACGGTGACTGGATCGTGGACCGATCTGAAGAACCTTATCGAACGTCACGATTCCCGTAATCTGATCAAACCGCTGTCGATTGGTGACGCAAGCCAATTGCCTAACTCGTGGAATTCGGGGCCGCATCTTCAGTTCGGTATCACGACGTTTCTCTGCGAAGGGGGCGGTGGACTCTACACCAAGCAGGAACACCTTGATTCCGGTGTGGTGTTGATCCGGGGGTTGATGGACTACTACAAAGGGACGAAACCGTAATCCGCTGAAACGTTATTTTTGGGCGGTAAGCAGAAAAACGGGGTATTGTTTCTCTCCACTGCTTTCGCGCGTTTTTTTTATCACGTGTACGTTTTCGATCTGGACGGACTTGAATCCTGCATAGGTAAAAAGAGAGACGAGAACGTCCCGGTCGAAACCGAAATGGTGAATACCCGTATTGTCGTCGTGGAAATCACCTTCCTCCCGGTCCAGATCGGCCAATCCAATCCACCCGTTTTCTTCTAAACTCTCGTAAAAGATACGGACGGTCTTCGCGGTATCGGGGATGTGATGCAGCGTCATCGAACTGACGATCAGATCGAAGCGGCCCGGTAGGCGTTGCTTCTCAACGATATCCCAAAGCGTGGTTTCGACGTTGCGGATACCGATGGTGTCGAGTTTCTTCTTCAATTCATCCAGCATTCCCGATGAGGTATCGAGCGCCTGGATCGATTGGATGTGAGGATGAATTCGAAGCGTGAGGAGACCCGTGCCTGCGCCGAAATCCAGCGCCCGTATCGCCGGGTGGAGCGGCAGGCGGTCGACGATCGCATCGGCCACCGCGATCGCCAAGTCACGGCGGCGGGATTTGGAATCCCATTCGGAAGCGGATTTGTCGAAATCGCGTTTATTGTGGACTGGATCGGTCAAGGCAGCCATCCTTTCGGTGATCGAAATACAAGAACATCTGTGTGCGGGTTTTGAATAACCGAGACGTGATGAATCCGAAGCGACTTTCGGGAGCCGTTCCAAACTGTTTGTCTCGTGGATTTCAGCCGGTTTTTTTAATTGGCTTTTATTGCAAATTCAGCTAAGCTTAATTTAAATACTAAATTTAACAACTGATGACTATGGAAACCAAAACATATCAATTTACGGTTCAGTACGAGCTAGACGAAGACGGTGTATACATTGCCGATGTACCGGCATTGCCTGGCTGCCACTCATTCGGCTCCACTGTAGAAGACGCTGAACAGAACATTCAGGAAGCGATTGAAGGTTACCTTGAAGTGCTCCAAACGCGCGGCGAGCCGATTCCGATTGACGAAGCCGTTCCCTTTGTCTTGAAAAAGCCCGCTAAAGTAATTTTATCCGTATGAGTCGTTTACCGACGATTACTCCCATACAGATGGTACGGGTGGTGGAGCGGATTGGCTTCGTACTCGACCACCAACGAGGCCGTCATGCCTACTACGTTCATCCCGATGGACGTATCACCACCATTGCCATGCACTCCAAAGATTTGCCACGCGGAACCATGAAATAGATTATGCGGGACATCGGCATCAGTGAAGATGATTTCAGAGAATTGCTTTAGGTGTATTATCGAAGGCCGGGGCGTCCGGGGAGGCCGGGGGAACTGTCTTTGCGGGCAGATCGGAACCATTCGATTTCGTGGACCGTGACGGGGTTCGGGAATCCTTTGATCTCGATGCAGCCCACATCTTTCAGGGAGAAACTCGGTTCGCGGCAAACCATGGCGGCGATTTGATCGGAGAGAAGAATCTCGCTTGCATCGGCGGAGTCCTGGATACCCTTGCATACGAAGAAGTCGGGAGTGGGAACAACCCGTTCGTCCCGGATCACAACGCCCCCGATGTGAACGCCGGTCGAGATTTCGATCTTCAACGCCCCCCGTGTGGTTTTATGGCTGTTGTAGCGGAATAGGCTTTGTTGAATTTCTATCGCCGCTTGAACGGTTTCGACGATTTTACCCGAATCGAAGCACGCGACGATCTGATCACCCTCGCCCGGTTCGATGTGATCGGCTTTAAATTTTTTCAGAACTGGGAGAACCTGCTTTTGGTAAGTGTCCACGAGGATGTTGCCTTCCCGGTCGCCGAGGTTCCAGAATTTTTTGGAGGAACCGGCGATGTCCATTACGATGATGCCCATAAACTGCTCATCTTCGGCGTTTTCGAGCATCTCGATTTCCTCCTCGGACCGTCGATCCATCCCCAACACCGCATAATCGATATCGGGAGAGAGGGTTAGACTCCAATCCAACGAAAAAATCTGCTGGGGTTCGGGGATGTTTTTCACGTTCGCCGTGCGGAGAAAGGTAATCGTCGAATCGTCCTCCAGTAATTCAGAGGTTGTGGAGGAGAGTGTGATTTGTCCAATATCCGCTTCGGTTTCAATGCGTTTTCCCAGATTACAATCATGCGACTGCATCAGTTCGTCATCCCGGACGACGAATTCACCCGTGTGCAAGCCGATGGTGGGCACAAACAGCGCACGATCGTCGGAATACGAACGCCAAATTTCCAGACCTTTTTGGATTTTAGCCGCCGCCTCCGCCGCCGCTTTGGGGGAATCGAAACAGATGAGGATAAGAGGTCCGTCTCCGGGAAGAATAAAAGGCGTTTTATACCTTCCCACGACGGCCATCACTAATTTGCGATACTCTGAGACTAAATTCTGAACGTTCTCGCTTTCGGGAGCCTGGCTCAAGGAACGGGAGATGTCGCAGAACATGACGGTCCAATCCCGCACGTGTTCCGAGCGAAATTGATTTTCCACTTTTTCGCGGGTTTTCAATACGTTGGATAACCCTTCTTCAAGGCGTTTGGAAGGATCGCTGCCTGAATTTCGGCTGAATGATTTCACGATTGTTTCTGTATCCGATTCTCAGAATGTTTGACAGGGACACGTTGTTTCGGGCTAGGATGATGAAAAAATATATTCCCCATATACATCTATTATTCAATAATATATATTACCTGTAAGGGAAGGTGGAGAAAAAGCTGGATTGAGTCGTCTTATCCACTGGCGGATGATTCAGTATTCAATTGGTTGTTTACGTGGAATTCTTTTCGATCCAAATGGGATTTAAAGGAGCGAATTTTCTCATTTTCTCAGATGGCGGTTTGAAAAATTCTTAAAGTTTATTAGTATTTATTTTCATTTTTTTCATTTTTCAGGTTAGAATATCATAATTTATTGCCAAGTTCAGATACAAAGGTGATTATTAATGGTTGAATGGTGTGTACACGGATGTGGTTCTCCCTCGTCGGGCCGGTGGCTGCAATCGAGTTACGAATTCATCGATAAAAAAACGCGTATTCAGTTCGATTTTGGCAACGGCGCGTTGCATCAACGGTGTCGAAGCGAAAAATCATTCGTTCGCGCTATGGATTCGATCCACGATATTTTCTTCACCCACGGTCACCCCGATCACCTGGCGGATTTGGGGCGGCTTTTCGTCGCCTGGAAATGGACCCCCGGTTATCAGCCCTCAAGTCAGATTAACCTCCACGGAACGAAACAGACGCTGCGAATGCTCAAAACCCTGTTCAACGCGACCCGGCTTGAAGGATCGTTCGAAGATGCGTTTCAACTTCACGAAGTTAAAATGGACCAAACGATCCTGATCGACTCGGTGGAAATCACCCCTGTGACCGTTCAGCATATCGACGGGGCGGTCGGATACCGCATCGTCGCTCCGTCCGGGAAGCAAATTGTGTACACCGGTGACACGGGGTATTTCGAGGCATTGGGAGAGGCGTTCGCCGGTGTGGATTTGCTCGTTATGGAAACGTCTTTTATTAAGCGGAGAACCCCTTTTCATCTGGATTTGGATCAGGCCGCCAAAGTTGCCGGATTGGTCGATCCCGAAATGCTGGTTCTCGTTCACTTTTATCCGGAAATGGAAAACATTGCGGTTAAGGATATTCGGAAAACCGTTAAGAAATACTATAAAGGAACAATGCACGCCGCTCACGACGGGATGGCTTTGAAATGGGTGGCGAAATCGAAAACGTGGGTCAAACGCTCGCTGTTTTAATTCTTACATATTCTATTCTCTCATTCGAGGGAGAGTGATTCAGGAATGGTGGGCTACGCTACCAGGCTGTGTCACAATAATTCTCGTTACCCATCCGACTTGTTTTTCTTGGACGA